>NZ_JACHKG010000026.1:0-73529 GCF_014203995.1 Paenibacillus sp. JGP012
TCGGCTAAGTCTCCGAGTGTCTTGGTCTGTTCTTGGATGAATTTTACCGTTTGTTTCTTAAATTCTTCATTATACCGTTGCCGTTGTTCTCCCATCTGGACACACCTCCGTTAGTCTTATTATCCTTCTGTCCGTTAACGGGTGTCCACTTTTTATTCTAGCTCCATACGATTCGTTAGAATTTCAAAAAGCCCATTTGGAGCGGAATAAGGCTTCTGGGAATCGTTAGCGACAGCCACCGCATTGAACTCCTATTGGGATGCTATTGAGCTCCTATCTAGCTTCTATTGAGCTTCTATCGAGCTTCTATGGATCTTTCACCGCGCAATCACCATTCGTGTATGAAGCCTACCGATGACCACATTACGGCTACAACAAAAAAGTGACGAGGCAGGAGCACTTCCTGCTTCGTCACTTGGATAACACTTTCGGTGAAAGAGTCCCCTTTCGCGGCTTCGTCCTATACCTCTCCGCTCACAAGGACACCCTGCTCATTTACAGTACATTCACCTTACATTTACTATGCATCCACGGTCCATTTTCCTGCTCTTAGTTATACATTTCAAGCAATGCTCTCGGGGGCACTGCTTAAAGTAACTTGTTACGGATTCACAAATACCGTTTTGAGCTTTGCCACATACTGCACCTCAAAGCCCAGGCCCTCGGCGACCATTGCTACGGGCACATAGGTTTTGGATTCTTTGCCTACTTTGTTCAGGAAGGCTGGTGTATCCACTGCAACAGATGCTCCGTTCACGATCACGGACTTGGCGCCCATCTTCACAGCTACCTTGCGGTCACCGTAGGTAATGGTTGCTGTAGACGTTTTGTTATCCCACACTGTTTTCGCACCTACCGCGTTTACAATGTCTTGAATAGCTACGAAGTTTTTGCCGTTACGAATAATCGGCTTGTATGGAGTGTTCAGCATTTTACCGCTCACAATAATGTTCATCGGTTCCCCTGCGGCTGGCGCAGTCAGTTTGGTGTAGTCGCCCCAGATCGTTTTGGCAAAGACTTCAGCGATAGCAGCATATCCGAATTGATTCGGATGAAAATCACGGTCTTTGATCATATGTGTCATCGTACCTTCACCGCCAACAAATTCTTTGGCTACATGAGCCACTTTCACATCTGCGCCCTGAGCTGTGAACTGAGCGGCAATGCCGTCAATCGTTTGTGTGAAGCCCTGGGAAGCCTGCATCAGCTTGGCGTACAGCTCTTTACCTGCTACCGCCGGCATCGGCTGATATTGGTCAGCAATAACAATCCGGGCAGATGGATTAATGGCATGAATATCATTAATGATAGCAGTCACATTCGTTGTATACGTTGACAGCAATTCTTTCACTTTTTCCTGCAGCTCCTGATCGCTCATGGTGTTCGCTGTACCAAGCAGCTCGGATACGTCATTGCCGCCAATCGTCATCGCAACGAGATTGGCCTGTGCAATGCTTTCCCGGATGGCAGTCGTGTTTGTACCAATCTGTCCGGCTCTCGGATCGGGCAGGTTAGGCTGAATTTCATCAGCAGTAAGCGTTCTGCCTGCGTTAATAGCATCCGTAAAGTTTTTCAACCCACTGGTTTTAAGTCCGGCGATGCCGAAGTTATCGACCTGTGTCCGCCCGTGCAGCAAACCTTGTTCCTGCAAACGCTCAACATAACCGTACGGCAGCGTTGTCATCTTAGGCTCATATCCTACAGTAATGGAGTCACCCAATGTGACAATGCGGAACTCTTTCGTCGCAGCCACCGCATCTTTATTTGGTGCTGTCTTCGATGGTTCGTTTGATGCCACAGGTAATACAGCCGTTTCAGCATCAGCAGCATGTGCAGGCAATGCGGACGATGTGAACAGCAGCATGCCCGCCAGCATACTGGCAGACAGACCTGCAGCTGTGTTTTTCCAAATCCGTTTACGCTTCATTCTTGTGAACACTCCCTTAAAAATAAATCTATCATTTACACGATAATATAGTACATCCATCACTCCGATGACATATGCCTGTGTTCCTCTATTCTATCACCTTGATTACGGCCCTGTCTTCTTTCCACTATGCATGCACCAAAAAACAGACTCCCCTTTGCCGGGAAGCCTGTCTTTGATCAAAGATACTTCATGTAAGAGAGCATATTTACTGCGATTGGTCATCTGCCTCTGACTCTGCTTTCTGCTTGGCAGCACGGTCCAGATACCGATCATAACGGTTATCCAGTTCACGAGCCATCGTACGGAACTTTAACGTTTCTTCAACAATCGGGTCCCGCTCTGTCTGAATGCGTACCTCGTATTTCGGAGGAATCAGCTGACGTTCCCGCTCTTCAGCATCGCCGGAAGCTTCCATGTCTCCTTCTGTCAGCATATCGCTAAGCCGCCGTTCCAGTTCTTTGGATTCATCCATCGTTATTCGCTCCTTTGATCATTTTACTCCAGTCCGGTAGCCTTGGCTTCCTTCAGCACACCCGTCAACGCATCATGAACCTTGCCATTGCTGGCAACGATATGGTTCACCGCCAGTGTATACGGTGTTCCAACAGTATCCGTAACCTTACCACCGGATTCCGACACCAGCAATGCTCCCGCAGCAATATCCCACGGCTTGAGGCCAACTTCCGTATAGGCACTCAGGCGTCCTGCGGCCACATAAGCCAGATGAATTGCAGCGGAGCCCCCTGCACGCAGATTGCGAACCTGCGGAGCCAGAGCCTGTACAGCAGCCATATTAAGCGGCAACGCAAAGGTGGTATCTGCCGGAAAGCCTACCGCCACGAGGCTCTGTGCCAGTGTTTCTTCGCCCGATACCGTCATCCGGTTCCCGTGCACGTACGCTCCTTTTCCTTTTTCCGCAACAAATAATTCATCACGGGAAGGGTCATAGATGACACCAACAATGACTTCGCCCTTATGAGCGAGCGCAATGGATACCGAATAGAATGGGAATCCGTGCACAAAGTTGGTCGTGCCATCTACCGGATCAACAATCCAGAGGTACTCTGCCTCTGCTGCTTCGTTCAGTGCTCTTGCTGAAGCTTCAGGCCCTGGTTCAACGCCCTCTTCCCCAAGAATCGTGTGCTCTGGAAAATGGGTCAGAATCAAGCGGCGGATCATCTGCTCTGCCCCTTTATCCACTTCGGTCACCAGATCCTGCGGAGAATACTTGGTTCCCAGCTCACTTACCGTGCCCAGACGGCTCTTGATCCATTCGCCTGCCTTGGACGCGGCATTAATAGCAACGGCAGTATAGCTTTTGCTTGTCACGACATAAGGTACCTTTTCCTTTTCATTCAAAGCGTTCACTCTACTTTCTATATCAATCTACGAAAAAGTTAAAATACTTGTTAAAAGTATACGCCTGAGCCATCGTAAAGTTTCTTGCTGCCCAGGCCCCTTTTGGCTTCATGGCTGGATGCGAACGGTAGACTCGTCCACCCACTCCACACCTTCATTCTGATAGAATGCCAGCTTCTGCATCAACTGCACCAGAGCTTCATCCTTGCGTTTCGCCTCAATCATCACATCAAGGGCTGGAGTATACGCTGCGATATGACGGAGAAAATCAAGCACTGGCTCCACCTCGACTCCATCCGCATGACCCCGCGGGTCCTTCTCGCTCTTCGGGCTGGAGACATGAATTTTCGGGGCTAACGGCTGGTCAGCAGGTGCGTCGGCCTGTGCAAGCGGTGATTGCCAGGTACGCAAAATATCGGGCCACAGCTCCCATGGCTGCTCGCCTTCGTTATTCACCCACTGGTGGTGAATATCCAGCACCATCGGCAAGCCGAGGTTCTGGCATACGGCCAGCGTCTCGGGTGCATTAAACGTTTTATCATCGTTCTCCAGTGTCATCCGTTCCTGAATATTCCGGTCCAGCTTCATAAAATTTTCTTCAAAACGCTGCGCAGCCGAAGGCTTGTCTCCGTACGCACCGCCAATATGGATGTTGTTCTTCGCAGTTGCATTCAAGCCCATAGCATCCAGCATGCGAACGTGATGACGCAGGTCCTTAATCGAATTACGCAGCACCTGCTCACGGGGTGTGCTTAGCACGGTAAAATGATCCGGGTGAAAGGACACGCGCATTTGATTTTCCTTCACAAAGTCACCAATCGCTTCAAAATCCGGCTTCAGTGCCGGGAACGGGTCCCAATCACTCAGGTCCTCATGAGTTGCGAGTGGAATTAATTTGGACGAGAAACGATATACATGAATATGACTGCCTTTATTGTGCCTGAGCAAACGTAACGTATTATGCAGGTTCTCGGCCGCAATGCGCTCCAGCTTGCGAATCGCTGCTTCCCTGTCTCCGATTTTGTTAAAGCTGGCCATCGTCATCGTCCGGGAAGGCGAAGCATTCTCCACCAGCACCGACATTGCCACGTAACCGAAACGTACAAGCATGGATTTCTTCCTCTCTGTTTAGAGCGGACAGACCTCACGGCTATAGACAGCCGCGGAGATAAGCCGACACGGTATATAACCAAGTTTTACCCTAAACAAGAGACCATAATCGTATGGTTGCAAATCCATCCAGTCGTTCTGTTTGAGTGACTACGTTCATATAGACGGGCTATGTTCGATAGATGAGCTGTGTTCCCTGGGTTTAACGTTCTCCTGGAGATGGCTCTATTGGCAGCACCGCTCGGTGCGTCCTGTGATCAGACTACGATCAGTCTACTCCTGAGCTTGCTCCCCGAAAAACATTTCGTCCGCAAGTGCGGTCTGGATACGTGATTCTTCCTCGGTCAGCTTGCGAATGAGCTGCATCTCCACTTCCGTCACTTCCTGGTTCTGAAAATTGATCTCCGCAATGGAAGCCACAATCTTCACAATCGCCACCGCTACGTTATCCGGGGTGTATGCAATGACTTTCTGCCCGGTTGGAAACACCCGGAAGCCTTGTTTGACCATTTTGCCGCGGCCGTATTCCAGCAGTTCGAAGAGCTCTTGCTCGCTTTTGAATTTGCATACTGAATTAAACTCTGTCTGAAATCCCATGCCCATTCCTCCTGATATGCTGATATTGGACTCTTGCCTGAATAGTTGGATCGTGCAGGCTATGCCTGAACGCCGTTCTCGTAATTCAGCGCCTGCTTGCGGTTATACCGCTCCAGACCCAGCTCGATCATGCGATCCAGCAGTTCTGCATACGACACACCTGTCTCGCGCCACAAGAGCGGGTACATACTGTACGGTGTAAAGCCCGGCATCGTATTCACTTCATTGATTAGCAGTGCTCCATCCGATTTGCGAATGAAGAAATCCGCGCGGGAAATGCCGTTACCCTCGATGGCACGGAACGCCTGCAAGGCCGCTTCACGAATACGATCTGCTGCTTCAGGGTCCAGCGGTGCAGGAATCAGCATCTGTGACTGTCCGTCAATATACTTGGCTGCATAGTCGTAATACTCACCCGAGGATACAATCTCGCCCGGAACCGATGCCATCGGTTCATCATTCCCGAGAACGCTGACCTCAACCTCGCGTGCTTCCACAAATTCCTCAATGACAACTTTGGTATCATACCGGAGTGCAAACTCGATCGCTGTTTTCAGTTCATCGCGGTTACGCGCTTTGGAAATGCCCACACTGGAGCCAAGGTTGGCCGGTTTGATAAAGCATGGATAACCCAGCTGATCCTCGACCTGTACGATCATTTCATGTTCAGTCTGCTTCCATTGTGTGACATTGAAATACGTGAAGGCACACTGGTCAATACCAGCCTGGGCGAACAGCTTTTTCATGACCACTTTGTCCATGCCGCCTGCCGAAGCCAGCACGCCTGCACCCACATACGGCATATCCGCCATCTCAAACATGCCCTGGATCGTGCCGTCTTCACCAAACGTGCCGTGCAGCAGCGGGAACATGATGTCCAGCGCTTCCGCTCCACCGTATAAACGTGCGAATAATGCATTCAGCGCGTCCTGTGTGCCCCCTGCCGAGCTTTCCAGCTTCAGATCTTCAATGCGTGCAAAGGGTGCTTGCATTACTGTTCCTTTTTTCCACGTTCCCTGCTTGGAGATATAAAATGGAACCAGTTCATACTTGTCATAATCAAATGCATTTGTTACAGCAAACGCCGTTTGCAGCGACACCTCATGTTCGCCCGATTTTCCGCCATATACGACGCCTACTTTTAATTTATCCATACTCATGCGTAACCTCCGATTATATCTGTACCTGATGCTGTTTGCGCAGCCAATACGGGCCATTGCCCTGCTGCTTCCGGTCTCTGTTCCTATTTTACACGGAATGGGCTGTCTGCGTCACCGCAACCCGCAAATCTTTCCCTCTCAGAACTCGTCTGCAATATGAAAAAGCCGATACACCGTACGTTCTGTCCAGGCATAAGAATCCCGGTAATCCCAAAAACGGTGGCGACTGCTCACGGTATGTGCGTTCACCAGCGGCATGCCTCCCGCATCAAAAGCGGTAACCACTGTGCTGTGCTGAAATCTCCCGTCGCCATCCCAGTCATAGAAAATGACATCACCGAGCATCAGCTGCTCGGGTCGATTCACTTCGGTCGCTGTCAGCCCCCAGCTGCTGCCGGATAAATATCTGGCCAGACTGTTGGACACAGCCCAGCTGTAGCTCCACATTTCCGAGCCGCCCACGTACCCTTTATACCACCAGCCCGCTTCTCTTCTACCAGTATAGTGGATGGGTGCTTCCCCTGCAAAGAGACACTGGGACACATAATTCGTGCAGTCCACGTCGAATTCCTCAAAGGCCGGATTGCCCGCGTTCCACCACCGATCCGCATAAGCTACAGCCAGATCCCGGCGATAGATCTGTCGTCTCGCACTTCGGCCCTGACCCAGCACCTCGCGGTTCAGGAGCGGACGGTTCACCGCCTGTACAAAATCGGCCTGCTGGTACGGCTGCCCTTCCCCCGCAGGTCTGCGTTCAGGAACCTCACGCTCCACACGGGCAATGCTCCATTGTCCATTTTCACGCAAAAAGGTTAACCGCTCCCGCTCGATTCGATCCTCGCGGTGAGTGATGCCGCTCTTCTCATAGAACAGTCTGCTGTACAGCTGCACCTCCGCTACCGCTTCGTCAGGCCCATCGATCAGTGTGCGCACAAGCTTGGCGCTGGTCTCGCTGCGAAGTGGCACGGCGCGCCGTTTGCGATACCATTCATCCAGCCTTGCCATGCGTTCCCCCCGTTCGACCACAAATTCGGGATCGGTCACGATTCGTTCACTCGTCTGTGGACGGTAATCGATCTCACAGCGGTTGTACTGGCTGACGTACGTATACAAGGCACTCTTCCATTCGCGTTCCAAGCTTGTGTCCCCCTTTGACATGAGTTCAGATCTGGATCGTCCATAGCCTACGCCATTTTGAATCATCGCGCGCATATAATGTTCGAATCGCTTATCAAATGTAATCTTTTAAATCGTTTATCGCTTGAAATGTTTTGAACTGTTTAAAGCATAATGGTATAAGCTAATCTCCTGCTATTTATATGAAGGGAATGTTGGTTGTATGTGCACGTCTCGAATGAAGCATCTGAATAAGCTGTCAGGAATGATCGAAATCAGGCTTGTTCATACCTGTCTGGAGAAAACGCCTTCATGTGTTGAAACGCTTGCTTGAACAGGCAAAAAGCCCTTTACGTACGGATGTGAAAACGGTATACTTAGAACTAAAGTTATGATTTTGAAATTATGTTTCACCTGATGAAACCATTAACAAGAACACGGAACGGTGAAGCCTGTTCTTCATTATGAAATGAACGCTTTCTTCATCTCACCGACACATTTTAAGGAGGTACATGTATGTCAGCCAAGAACCATTTCTCCGCCGCTCGTTCGCTTGAGGTCGGAGGCAAGTCTTACCGCTACTACAGTCTCGATGCTCTTCAGGAAGGCGGCCATGGCGACCTTTCCAAGCTTCCCTTCTCGATTAAAGTGCTGCTTGAAGCAGCTATTCGTCAATTCGACGGACGTGCCATTACCGAAGAACACGTTAAACAACTGACCGGCTGGGCAGAAGGCCGTGACAATAATAAGGAAATTCCGTTCATCCCTGCGCGGATCGTACTGCAGGATTTCACGGGTGTCCCTGTCGTTGTTGACCTTGCAGCAATGCGCGACACCGTGAAAAAAGCCGGCGGCGATCCGAAACAGATCAATCCGCTCGTTCCGGTTGATCTCGTTATTGACCACTCCGTTATGGTTGATGCTTTCGGAACCAGTGATGCACTGGATTACAACATCAAGGTGGAGTTCGAGCGTAACGAAGAGCGTTACCGCTTCCTGCGCTGGGCACAAACGGCATTCAACAACTTCCGTGCGGTTCCGCCATCCACAGGGATCGTTCACCAGGTTAACCTGGAGTATCTCGCTTCCGTGGCTGCAACCAAAACGATTGACGGTGAAACAGTTGTATTCCCGGATTCCCTCGTAGGTACGGACTCCCACACTACCATGATCAACGGTCTTGGCGTTGTTGGCTGGGGTGTAGGTGGTATCGAGGCCGAAGCAGGTATGCTGGGCCAACCGCTTTATTTTGTAACACCGGACGTTATCGGTTTCAAACTGACAGGCAGCCTGAGCGAAGGCGCCACAGCAACAGACCTCGCGCTGACTGTTACACAAATGCTTCGTAAAAAAGGCGTTGTCGGCAAATTCGTTGAGTTCTACGGACCGGGCCTTGCCAACATCGGCCTTGCTGACCGTGCAACAGTTGCCAATATGGCACCTGAATACGGCGCAACCATCGGTTTCTTCCCTGTAGACAGTGAAACGTTGAACTACCTGCGCAGCACTGGCCGTTCCGACGAGCAAGTGGACCTGGTTGAAGCATATTACAAAGCTCAAGGTATGTTCCGTACAGCGGACACGGTTGATCCGGAATTCACGGATGTTATCGAGCTTGATCTCGGCTCCGTTGTACCAAGCCTTGCAGGACCTAAACGTCCACAAGACCGCATCGAGCTGACTCAGATGAAAGAAAGCTTCAACAGCATCATCCGTACACCTGTCGACAAAGGCGGATATGGACTGAGTGATGAAAAGATTGAACAAAAAGTGCCAGTGACACACCCTGACGGTTCCACAAGTGAACTGAAAGCGGGCGCTGTTGTAATCGCGGCGATCACAAGCTGTACGAATACATCCAACCCGAGCGTTATGGTCGGTGCAGGTTTGCTGGCGAAAAAAGCCGTTGAACTCGGCCTGACCAAACCAGGATATGTGAAAAGCAGCTTGACTCCAGGTTCCCTCGTTGTTACCGAGTATCTGGAAAAAGCAGGTTTGATCCCGTATCTTGACCAACTCGGCTTCAATGTTGCCGGTTACGGCTGTGCGACTTGTATCGGTAACTCCGGCCCGCTGCCGGATGAAGTTAGCGAGGCGATTGCTGCCAACGATATGACGGTAGCGGCAGTATTGTCCGGTAACCGTAACTTCGAAGGCCGTGTACACGCTCAAGTCAAAGCCAACTACCTGGCATCTCCGCCACTCGTTGTTGCTTACGCACTTGCAGGTACAGTTGATATCGACTTCGAAACCGATCCAATCGGTCACGACCAAAATAATAAACCTGTATTCCTGAAAGACATCTGGCCTAGCTCCGAAGAGATCAAGGATGCCATCGCAAGCTCCCTGAATGCTCAGATGTTCCGTAATAAATATGAGAATGTATTTACAGCCAATGAACGTTGGAACAAAATCGCTGTACCGGAAGGCGAGCTGTATGAGTGGGACCCGAACTCCACATACATCCAGAACCCGCCATTCTTCCAGGAGCTTGGCGACAAGCTGAACGATATCTCCGATATCCGTGCTGCACGTGTAATGGCATTGCTGGGTGACTCCGTAACAACGGACCACATCTCACCAGCAGGTAACATTGCTCCGTCCAGTCCGGCTGGAGTATACCTGAAAGAGCATGGCGTTGAGCGCAAAGACTTCAACTCCTACGGTTCACGCCGTGGTAACCATGAAGTGATGATGCGTGGTACGTTCGCCAACATCCGTATTCGTAACCAGGTAGCGCCAGGCACGGAAGGCGGTATTACGAAATACTTGCCAACGGACGAAGAGATGTCCATCTACGATGCTTCCATGAAGTATCAGGCTGAAGGACAGAACCTGATCGTTATCGCAGGTAAAGAATATGGTACAGGAAGCTCCCGTGACTGGGCGGCAAAAGGAACGTTCCTGCTCGGCGTCAAAGCCGTTATCGCAGAAAGCTTCGAGCGGATTCACCGCAGTAACCTGGTGGGCATGGGCGTTATGCCATTGCAATTCCAGGAAGGTCATGGCTGGTCCAGCCTCGGTCTGAACGGACGCGAGACTTTTGACATCACAGGTCTGAGCAATGATGTGAAACCAGGTCAAGAGCTGAAAGTCACTGTAACCCGTGAAGACGGTACACAGTTTGACTTCCCTGTAATCGCTCGTCTGGACAGCATGGTGGACGTAGATTACTACCACAACGGTGGTATCCTGCAAACCGTACTGCGTCAGATGATGAAAAAAGCTTAATACACTTTATCTTTCATGAGATAAAATGACATAGCAAAGCCCCGCTTCAGGTGCAGCATGCACGAGGAAGCGGGGCTTTTAATTTTGAGTTTGTGTGTTACCAATAATTCATCGCGCGTGAAGCTGCGAATCATCGCAGATTTTTTCTTTTCCAACTCCAGTATGGCCTGTTCATCTTCATGCTTATGTTTTGCGTCTACGATGTTACTTTCAATAGCGATGAGTCTCATTCTTCCGGCAAGCTGGTTAGCTAACAAAACCAATATGTAAATCCCCCCTTTCTCTTCTAATGAACAAACGGATAACTCGTATTCATTAGCTGATGGTGCAGGCAATATTCTAACGATTCCCAGAAGCCTTATTTAGCCTCAAATGGGCTTTTTGAAATTCTAACGATTCGTGGTAACGCTATTTAAACAAATTAGCCCAATTCCACCCTGTTTGAGCCGGATTTTGGTCAAATAACGTCGCTGTGATTCGTTAGAATTTATAAACCGGCAAAACCAGCCAAATAAGCTCTCTCCGAATCGTTAACAGACGGATCACGCACGGGTGTGCATCAAGCACGGGCACTCACCATACGTCCACCACGCCGCATCAAGCACTGGCACTTAACACACATCCACCATGTCACATCTAGCACTGGCACTCATCACACATCCACCATGTCGCATCAAGCACAGGCACTCATCACACATCCACCACGTCGAATTAGCGCCTCTACCACGTCGCATCAAGTCCATCACGAACATAACCTGTAAAACCCACCTGCATGATCAGATTTCCGTTGCTGTTCCGCTGCACCTCTCCGTTTGTTCTGCAATTCCTGCTCTGCTGCTACGCTGGTCTAATACACTTGTCGGCACGTCCTCTATGGACCTACGAGCAACATCAGTCCCCCGAGCTTATGCACAACACAGTCATCACAAGCCAGCTGATGTCTCTCCCTCAGACATGACGCTCTTTTCCATAGCGCTTTGCTGCCACTTGTGCTCTTTCTCCCGTGAGCAGTCTGTACAAGACAAGCGGCACAGTATACACCAGATACCCGATCATTCCACCGAGTGTATTCAGCATCAGATCATCGACGTCAAAGATACCTATCCCGGTCAGCAGCTGTGTCGCTTCATAACCCAAACTGAGCAGAAATGACAGAAACAGCACGTTGAGGCCGGTAAAAACAGAGACCCGAACCATGCCCGCAACCAAGATGCCAAACGGTATAAAGGCCACAATATTGCCCGCCAGATGGATGGCTGTCCCTGGTCGATGCAGCGAGAGACTATGCCAGTCTCGTTTGATCTCCTGAAACGGTGTCAGATTGACCGTACGTGTATGAATCAGGTCGGGTTGATGCAGAAGTGCCGTCAGTCTGTCCCATACCAGACCCACATCTACCGTTCCTCCTTTGAACAAAATCAGCTTGGTCAGCAGGTAGAGATAGATCAGCAGAATGACGACCCAACCGATTCGAAACGAATTCGATGGATCCTTATGCTCCGCATTATTCCTGCGGTGTTTGTACTTGTCGCTCGGCTTGCTCTGTCTCATGCTGTCTCTCCCTCCTCCGATGACAGAGTAACCTTCCGATTGCTCTTATCCCCAGATTTTTTTGATTCCCCTTCCAAGGGGAAAATACAATGATAAGCATATGCTTCCGATGCGGCTTCTTTTGCAGCTTCTTTGCTGAAAGCTTTCAGGCAACTGACGGCATCACTGTTTCAGTTTTTTTCTGTCCTCTCCGCTTCACATTGCTCGTACTGATTACGGCCCTGCAACGGTGATGTTGTTGTAACTCCTGTTACAACCTGCGTTGTTATTGCAGGCACTTCATACTAACTTATCACGATCACTTCTTAACGGTAACAATAACGCCTTCCATGTTGTCGCCAGATATATCGTAAGGCTCATTCACTGGCAGATATACCGGGGCATCCTTCGACACCCGATAATAATGGATATGATACGTTTCGCCGTTCAGCTCAACGGTGACGTTTTTCTTTTCTTTTAACATCTCCAGATACTCTTCTAACACCATATCATTCTTCGCCATCACTGCACTGTGCGGTATGCCAACATATCTGAAATGCCAGGGCTCATACTGAATCCCCGTCACTTTCACTTTATCCTTGGGATATCGCAAAATAAAACCGTATTTCCACGCATTCTTCTCCAGCCATGCGCCTTCAGGAGCTTCACTCATCGCGGCCAGGCTGGAGCCTACGTCCAGAGACAACCCCAGATTATGCTCGCTGTAGCCCGCAGGCAGTGCGTAGTCCGAACCCTTTTCCCGATACAGCTCGTCCTGCTTCTCAAAGTCTCTGTACCCGCTGCTCATCAGAAAGTATCGTACCTCCTCTGCTCCGGCCGCTTCCACCATCTTCCGAAATCGTTCCGCCACCTCACGGGATAACATCAGTTTCTGATCCATCAATCCGTAACCTTGAACAAGCTCTGCCTCTTCAGCCACATTTACAATATCGGAGCGGACACCCTCCGGCTGAATTGCATGTTTCGAATTCACAAGCACGAGATTACCTTTATGTATTTGCTCTTTCATGTCCTTGCCCGACACTGCCTTGTAACCAGCATGCTGCTCGTCGTTGTTCAAAATGACAATCGGCATCTCCTTTTTCTCGCCTAAGACTGCCGGTGCTTGCGCTATGATATATCCAATCAGGATGATGCACATCAGAAAGCCCCACTTTTTCATTACTTGCTCCTCCTTCCCATCATACTTCAAGGGTAGACGAAACAATTTAAAGAAAACGCAGGGCAATTATAAAGTTTTTCTTAAATTTCACGAACGGTCTGCTGGAAAGCAGGCAAACGAACCTCAAATCTGGTGCGTACCACATCACTCACAACCGATATGACACCTTCATGCTGTTCCACAATGTTACGCGCAATGAATAACCCGAGACCCGTGCCCCCCTCTTGAGATGACCGCGCTCGATCCCCCGTATAATACATATCAAATATACGCGGAAGATCGTCAGGATGAATATGCCCGCCATAGTTCGTCACCTGAATAACAACCTGACCCTCTTCCAGGTATCCGTTGATGTCCACATACATGCCATCCTTGCCATGCCGCGCAGCGTTAATCAGCAGATTCTCGAACACACGGGCGAGCAGCTCTCCGTCTCCGAATACGGTAAGATCGTTCTCCATATGTAAACGGGTGACCAGATGATTTTTTTCGAAAACAGGATAGAGCTCCTCATTCAGCTGTTTCAACAGCTCGCTCAAATCCAGCCGCGTTTGATGCACAGGCAGCCTGCCGTAGTTCATACGTGTAATCTCAAACAGATCATCGATCAGCTTCTCCAGCCGCTGGGACTTCGCAAACGCAATCGCGGTAAAGTGCCTTACCTGCTCCTCCGTCAGTTGATCATCCTTCATTAGCAGATCCAGATAACCGAGCACGGAGGTCAGCGGTGTCCGCAAATCATGTGCCAGATTCACAACGAGTTGATCCTTGCTGCTCTCTGCGAAATCACCACGTTCCACCGCTTCGCGCAGTTTCTGACTCGCCAGATTCACACTCTCCGCAATCGCACCCAATTCGTCTTTGGCTACAATCTGCACCTGATGATCAAAATCTCCGTTAGCCATATGGTTAATGCCGACAGAAATCTCCTTGAAATAGGTCACGTACGGCTTGGTAAACAAGTAGAAAAATAAAATCGCAAGCGGGATAAACAGGATCATAAACACATAAATATCCCCGATGCTTCTCATGATATGACGATACTCGGCCAGCTGATCCTCTGCCCTCACACCCATATAGTACATCTGCAGCAGCTTATACACGATAAACGTTACAACGCCAGAAGCCAGCATGCTCAGACCAAGCAGCATAATCATCGTTGTGCGAAAGCTTCTCCGTTTAGTCATTGAACGTGTACCCCACGCCCCAGATCGTTTTGATAAACTTGTTCTTGTCTACGTCTTCTCCCAGCTTCCTGCGCAGTGTGCGAATATGTACCATGACGGTATTTCCGCTTTCGAAATAAGCCTCGCCCCACACCTTTTCAAAAATACTCTCTGCGCTGAACACCTGTTTCGGATTGCTTGCAAGCAGCACCAGAATATCAAATTCCTTCGGTGTTAATTCCAGCGGTTTACCGTAAAGCGTCACGCTATGCTGGTCTGGCACAATGACAAGACCACCTTTTTCGAGAATGGGGCGCTGCGCCACCGCTGTAGATTGGCTGAATTGCAGAAAACGCCGCAATTGAGAATTCACGCGTGCGACAAGCTCCATCGGATTAAACGGTTTGGTCATATAATCATCGGCACCCATCACGAGCCCCGTAATTTTATCCATATCCGAGGTTTTGGCACTCAGAAAAATGATTGGAAAATGATGCTTCTCCCGTATTTTACGTGTCAATTCATACCCGTCCATGCCCGGCATCATAATGTCCAGAACAGCCAGATCAATCGATTGTGTCTGAACTGCCTGCAGCGCAGACTGTCCGTCCGATGCCGTGACGGTATGGTATCCTTCTTTTTCCAAATGCAAAGCAACGAGATCCGCAATCTCTATTTCATCGTCCGCAATCAGAATCGTAATTCGCTTCATTGCTTATTTCACTCCTATATGGGATGCTGGGCATATAATACCTATGAATCTAACAGATAACGACCAGATAAACAATTAAAGCAAGGCTATATAAGTTAGACAAATGTTTTACACAGTCCACTCCGATGACAGAATAACCTTCCGATCGCTGTTATCCCCAGATTTTTTTGATTCCCTTCTCTAATGGGGAAAATC
Organism: Paenibacillus sp. JGP012; assembly: GCF_014203995.1. Lineage (NCBI taxonomy): Bacteria > Bacillati > Bacillota > Bacilli > Caryophanales > Paenibacillaceae > Paenibacillus > Paenibacillus sp. JGP012. Next base: position 15,290 of record NZ_JACHKG010000026.1, read on the forward strand.
CGGTGATAAAGGCGAACGCTTTGCTTCTCCAGGTTTTTTCTGTCCTCTCCGTTCAAGTGTAAAAAATAGTTCAACACATATAGATCCATAAAGGAAAGGACGCTATAGCTATGAAACTGGAGCGTTTGTTAGCCATCGTGGTGCTGCTCATTAACCGCGGGCGTTTGCAGGCGAAAGACCTGGCCGACATGTTTGAAGTATCCATTCGCACGATCTATCGGGACATTGACACACTGGGTCAAGCTGGCATCCCGGTCGTGACGTATCAGGGAGCAAGCGGCGGAATCGGATTGGCCGATGGTTATCGTCTGGATCGCAACCTGTTGACGGATAAAGACCTCGTGTCCATCGTCACCGCGCTGCGCAGTATCTCCACCTCGCACACGAATACTGCAAGAGAGTTACTGGTTGAGAAGCTGAGCAGTATCGTGCCCGAAGCTAAAAATGAAGATTTTCAAGCCAGCACTCACCGCTTCATCGTAGATTATTCTACATGGACACATCCCGAAGCGCTGCAGCAGAAATTAAAGGTTATTGATCAGGGCATAGATCAGCTGCAGTGTATTCGCTTTGCCTATTGCAGTGCCGAAGGAGCACAGACCTGCCGGACGGTTGAGCCTCACACCCTTGTACTGAAAAGGCACGCGTGGTACCTGTATGCCTTCTGCCATGAGCGAAATGAATTTCGCATGTTCAAGCTGGTGCGGATGAAGGAAGTCACTCTGGATGCACAGCATTTTGAACGGAAGGCCGTTAACCTTCAGGATAGACCTTGGCAGCAGGAATGGAGCCGCCCGGACAATCAGATCGGCATAACGCTGAAATTCCATTCCCGTGTCCGGCATCTGGCCGAAGAATGGTTTGGCATTGAAAATGTGCTGCCTGACGGGAACGGGTATTATATCAGTGAGGTTGCTTTCCCGGAAGATAACTGGCTGTATGGCTTTATTCTAGGCTTTGGCGCAGACGTGGAGGTGCTGGAGCCTCTGCATATTCGGGATAACGTCTGCCGCATTGCAGAGCAAATTGTGCAAAATTATAAACTCTCTGTACAAACCTGACAGACAGCTGTCCAGTTCCTCCCCGTATACTTCAACTATGATCAGATTGAAGCTGTACCTAAACCCAAGGAGGAATGAAGGATGAACGTTACCGTATGTCAAAGCTGTGGAATGCCGCTCGCCAGTGCCGAACAATTCGGTACGGAGATGGATGGAAGCCCAACCCGTGAATACTGCATTTATTGTTACAAGGATGGCAAGTTTGAGCAGGAAGATATGCCACTCGAAGGCATGGTTGAGATGTGCACCACCATTCTCAAGCAGGAAGGCATGGATGAGGAATCGGCCCGCTCGATGCTGCGCAATCAGCTGCCTTATCTGAAACGCTGGCAGAAGACAGGAAATCTTCCAAGCACGGCGGAGGGGAGCGTTACTCACGGATATTCAGCCAATCTTGGCAACCCCGCACTGACAGAAGAGGCCGCTCTGTCTATCGCGCAGCCTGTTCGTTATGTAACCCTGCCTCGTAAAAGACTTGCCGGACTGTCGGCACGTACGACCAACGCCATTGAGATGAGCGGCGAAGGCAGCATCGGTGCGCTTTGGGCACGTTACTTTGCCTCAGAACATATTCCGGCTCCCGAGGCTGCACGTTATGGCTGTTACTCCGATTACACAGACGGTATTGCCGGCAAATATACCATTCTGGTCGGGCATGAGATCGGTGCAGAAGACTCGCTGCCCGAAGGCTTTGATGAGGTCCTGCTGCCTCCTGCGACTTATGCGGTGTTTACATCGAGAACCGGACCGATGGTTGAGGTGGTCAGTGAAGTATGGGGGGCGGTATGGGCTTGGGAACATCAAAGTGACCGCACGTTTACGGGAGATTTTGAATTATACGATGAACGCAGCCTGGACCCGGGAAATATGCAGGTGGATGTATATATCGCGGTCAAAGAACGCAGATAACACTTGGTTCAGCTTGGAGAGATCGAACAGAAACGCGGGAAACCATCAAAGCGAATAACAGAATTAAAGATGTTAAGAGAAGGAACTTCAGCTGCCAAGAGATCTTGGCAGTTTTTTTTACATTTTCCGAGCAGTGTACCCCGACCATAGTACCAAGTTAGTTAGCATATACCATACCTAGTTACTTGGACATATGCCTCAAAGGCAAGCACCATTGACTTCCTTAAAATTAGGACCATTCGCATAACAACTATTCCCCTGCTCCCATCTTTGCTCTCTCATATCAGGTTCTTTGTTCCTGAATTCTTTTAAAACCGTTTACATCCTGTGAATACCGGGTAAAATCACTACATCCGAGTCGGAATTGGTTATTCATTCCCGCTCCTTCATGTAACAAGTCATATGTACCTATACGTGCACAAGGTGAATATATTTTATTTTGAATGACACAACTCACTTTTGAAATACATATGAAATATACAACTCAACATAAACCAATGAATTAAACTAATACAATGATGCATGTCCATCATGCATGTAAAGGAGGAACCAAGATGATCCGCATGCCTATTCAGCAAATGATCCCGTATCACCACCAATATCCACGCAACACGGCGACCGCTGCTCCGAAAAAGGAAAATGAGAACACTCAAGGCCTATCCTTCCATGAAATTTTACAGCAAAAAATGGCGAAAAAGAACGTATCCATGAATATGAGATAACGCTTTACATCGGTTCCCCCACTCCCTATACTACGGTAAAAGTGACATTTCAGGCGTGGCTATGTTTACCTGTGACTCATTCATTGTGTGATCTCGACGCGCCTTATCGTCACCTCTACATAAAGGGGATGGCCTATGACCACAATTGCCTGTTTCCACGCACACCACTCCAACATCAGACTGATCGAGCAAGCACTGGCTTCTTATTCTGTTGAACTGGTTCACTATGTGGACCCGGGTCTTGATCGACTCAAGCATGATGAGAATTTCAACAGCACTATTGTTCGGGAAAAAGTAAACCAGACACTGCAATGGATGAGCCGTTGTCATGCCGATGCCATTCTTGTGACGTGCACCTTGTTTGCAGCTGTACTGGAACAAATGCAACCGTTGCCGATTCCGGTAACGGGCATTGATGATTCACTTCTCGCCATGATGAGAAGGCAGTCGAAACAATATTTGCTGGCGTTTACGAATCCTGCGACTGTTGAGCCGACAATGGCCCGGTATCGTGAACATCTGGATCCGCATGGAGCAGAAAAAGACAAGCCCGAGCTTGAATCCGTGCTGCTGCCAGGCCTGTTCGATATGGTCATGCGCGGGGATCAGGACGGCTATCTCGCGGCTTTGGAAGATGCACTACACCGGCTTGTCCTTGAACGCAAGGACACCTGCCTTGTAGCCGCCCAGCTCTCCATGGCCCCTGCCGCCGAACAGGCATCCCTGAGGGCAGGTGTGACCATCTATACACCACTATCCTCGTTGGGCCCAAGCCTGGAGCGAGATATCGGCATTACACCGAGGGTATAGGTGACTTATGTAAAACGTTGGTCACGTTGTCATGTGTCATGTGTATCACACATGTTCCCCTCGTACACACAAACATCTACGTTGCTTGACCGTTACGCCAAACAACTGGAATTAGCTAACGTTATCGGTCTATTGTCAAAAATAACTTGTTTATGGTGCATATACGGTGCTGCACATACACTAAAAAGAGCACGCAGCACCATGGGGTCTCCCTGTACTCCTAGTCAACCTACACAGCACACGGCGGCGCTCCATGCACCCATCTGTAACCTATACCGCATGACGCGCTCTATGCACTCATCAGTAACCTACACATCGCATGACGCGCTCTATGCACTCATCAGTAACCTACACAACGCATGACGCGCTCCATGCACTCATCAGTAACCTTTACACCGCATGCTGCGCTCTATGCACCACCAGTAACCTTTACACCGCATGCTGCGCTCCATGCTCTCATCAGTAACCTTTACACCGCATGCTGCGCTCCATGCACCCATAATTGACTTAACCTGTCCATTCGGTTCGTCTTTTACATGAATCACCACAGCTACATGCATGTACACTTTAAATTTTGGAGGAATGAAATCATGAAACATCTCGCTGTAGAACCTGGTCAATCCATCGGAGATATCCGGCTTGGCATGACACAGAAGGAAGTTGAACAGACAGACGCCTTCACCTTTGATCCCAAAGTGGAGTATGATGCTGCTCAAGGCAAAGCGCAATTTATTGAATTTTATGAAAGTGATGAGTTCAAGTGTATGCTGGGTGAGCTGGATCTGCTGGGCACTGAAGCCGACACTCTTATTCCGCAATTGGACAAGACCGCTCCCTATGACCGCGAGGACCCCGAGCTTGGATACAGTTACCAGTTTGATGAGATCGGCCTGATTCTATGGCGTCCAGTGCCAATGACCCGAGCGGATATGCAGGAGCCCTGGTTTCAGGAGATGCCTGCCGAAAACCAGCAGGACGAGATGAAACATCTCTGCTTCTCCACAGTAGCCGTGTATGCTAAAGGATATTATGACTAAATCGCTGGAGTTTCGGCAGGATGAACTGCTGTTGAATAGAGTTGATGGACGAGCAGATAGAGCAGCAGGTAGGTTGGATAAGTGTTTGACAGGTAGTTGACACAGGAGTAAGTGGTTGGTAGTTGATAGGTAGGAACGTAGTAAGCCAGTAGCCGAAGTAATTGGTGGGCTGTTGATCGGTGGACATGGTAGGTTAGTAGCTGAAGTAGTTGGTGGGCCGTTGATCGGTGGACATGGTAGGTTAGTAGCTGAAGTAATTGGTGGGTGCTTGATCGGTGAGGACGGAGTAGGTCAGTAAAGGTACCGCTAACGATTCCAGATGACGCTATTTGGTGCTTTTTAGCCCCGTTGGAAATGTAACGATTCCTAGAAACGCTATTTCAGGTTTTCAGGTGTATATTTCTCGTTTTGCGGCGATTTTGGGTGAAATAACGTCGCTGTGATTCGTTAGAAATTTCACAGTGGCAAAAACGGCCAAATAAGGTTTGTGGGAATCGTTAGAATTGGGAGACGAGATTTGGAACCTTACATCGGATATAAAAAGTGACCCGGAGACTCAAGCCTACAGGCCTGAGTCCGGGTCATTTTTTATTTACTGGAACTGCCTTTCATCCACTTCTACTTCCACTTCTACTTCTACTTCTACTTCTACTTCTACGATACCACTATACTGTGATACTGCGATACCACGCTACCTTCTCACCTACGAACGCGTCCGGTACTCCTCGGCTTTCGCCTGCATACCAGCGGCTACAGCCTGCTCTTCGCTCAAGCCACGGTCTGCGGCAAAGGCACGGATGTCCTGCGTGATGCGCATGCTGCAGAACTTCGGCCCGCACATGGAGCAGAAATGTGCCTCCTTCGCCCCTTCTGCGGGCAGCGTCTCGTCGTGATAGGACAGTGCCCGTTCCGGGTCGAGTGACAGGTTAAACTGATCCCGCCAGCGGAACTCGAATCGTGCCTTCGACAGCGCATCATCCCGGCGCTGGGCACGCGGGTGGCCTTTGGCCAAGTCAGCAGCATGTGCGGCTATTTTATAAGCGATAACCCCTTCACGCACATCGTCCTTGTTGGGAAGCCCGAGGTGCTCCTTAGGTGTAACGTAGCAGAGCATGGATGTACCGAACCAGCCAATCATTGCCGCTCCGATGGCAGATGTAATGTGATCGTAGCCGGGCGCAATGTCGGTGGTCAGCGGGCCGAGGGTATAGAACGGTGCTTCCTGACAGATTTCCATCTGCAAATCGACGTTTTCCTTGATCTTGTGCATCGGCACATGCCCCGGCCCTTCAATCATCACCTGCACATCATGCTTCCATGCAATCTGCGTTAATTCACCGAGTGTCGCCAGCTCCGCCATCTGTGCCTCGTCATTGGCATCGTAGATGCTGCCTGGACGCAATCCATCCCCCAGAGAGAAGGCCACGTCATACCTTTTCATAATCTCGCAGATTTCCTCAAAATGGGTGTACAAAAAGTTCTCCTGATGATGTGCCAGACACCACGCCGCCATAATCGACCCGCCCCGTGACACGATGCCTGTCATCCGCTTCGCAGTCATCGGAATATAACGCAGTAGCACGCCAGCATGAATCGTAAAATAATCCACGCCCTGCTCCGCCTGCTCGATCAGTGTATCCCGGTACAGCTCCCATGTTAGAGCCTCAGCCTCTCCGTTCACCTTCTCCAGCGCCTGATAGAGCGGCACCGTACCAATCGGCACGGGAGAATTGCGGATAATCCATTCCCGGGTTGTATGAATGTCTTTGCCTGTGGAGAGGTCCATCACCGTATCCGAGCCCCAGCGTACTGCCCAGGTCATCTTCTCTACCTCCTCCTCGATGGAGGAAGATACAGCCGAGTTGCCGATATTGGCATTGATTTTAACGTGAAAATGACGACCAATCAGCATCGGCTCACTCTCCGGGTGATTGATGTTGGAGGGCAGAATTGCTCGCCCGCTTGCCAGCTCCTGCCGCACAAATTCAGGCTCTACGCCTTCACGAATCGCGGCATATTCCATCTCTGGCGTAATGATGCCCTGCCGCGCATAATGCATCTGTGTAACGCAGCGGCCAGCCTGAGCGCGCAGCGGCTGCCCCCGGTATCCGGGGTACTCCTCCGCCCCGGCTCTTCGTCCGCCAGGCTTCAAGCCGTTATCCTCGGGTTTCACCGCCCGGCCTTCATATGCTTCTACATCACCGCGCTCCATAATCCAGTGATTCCGGAGCGCTGGCAGCCCCTTCCGAATATCCATCTGGAATTCGGGATCGGTCATCGGGCCGCTCGTATCGTAGACACGCAGCGGCTCATTATGCTCCACCCCTTGGGGAGTATTCGTGTCATGAAGGGCAATTTCACGCTCCGGTACAGCAATGTCCGGCCGTGAGCCCTGAATGTATACTTTGCGGCTGCCAGGGAAGGGCTGAACCCCTTCCACCGCTGTGGTTTTCTTTTCCACGGGATGACCATCGCGCCCCAATTCCTCTGTTCCGATCTGCTCCCTCGTCTCATTACCTGTATTCATGTCCCCTGTCTCCTCCTCTGTGATTTTTGCTCCGTGTCGTTTGCACACGAATGTGTCAGCTTTGCATGGCTCACCCACCTGTCCAGAACATCCAGAGCACAGAAGCACAGCAGGAATGACCCTGCGCACACAGCCGCATTGATCCAGGAGACACCTTATTATGTACAGGCAGCGTCGAATTCGGGTTTGGCTTCACGATGAATTCAGGTGATTTCACCGCTTTTGTTGTTCGTTGCTTGCCGTATCGTCTAACCCCTGACCTGCACAATCTGCGATCAGATCAGGGTTATCAACGAAGGCAAACGCTCAACTTACGAAGCTCCACTTGCTGCTGTATATAAAAAAGCCGGTTCCGAGGGAACCGACTCATGTCCATCACCATACACGTAAACATAGGCATCTCGCTGCAAAAACAGCATCTGCGCCAGGTTAACGTCTATAGTGTTTGTGGTCAAAAGGCCGATTACTTCCCTACGCTGGTATGATCCAGATCAGGTGCAAAGGGTCCGGAATCTCGTGCGATCCCGTCTCAGTCCGGACAATTCGGACTCCCCCAGTAACGTAAACATATTGCGGCATACACGCCGCTGTTCAACTTAAACGATGATGCTCAAGCTAGCCCCGCTGGGCCGTCCATTACAGAGTAGCTTAATCTGGTTAGAAATACAACCTTTATATTCCAGAGAATTTGTTTGTTCCGATGGAACAGGAGCAAAAGCCCGTTAGCACAAACTCTATTGGAACAAAATATTGGAGCCAATTTCACTCCAACAAAAGTACGCCAACGAATTTACGACAGCATAAGTCCCATCTGCGCTGCCGCTTCCTTCAGCACGGGTGCATACTCATGCAGTGTCTCCTGTGAGAGCCGGCTGACCGGGCCAGACACAGAAAGCGCTGCCGCAATGCTGCCCCTGCGATCCATAATCGGTACGGACACCGCAGCCGCTCCAGGCTCACGCTCTTCGTAGCTCGTAGCATACCCGCTCTCCCGGATGTCTTCCATCTGCGAAAGATACACGGCCGGGTCGATAAATACGGGCCATTCCGGGCCGTTCATCAGCTCTTCGCGGTCCTCTTCCGTGGCAAATGCCATCAGCACTTTACTGGAAGCTCCTACGGAAAGCGGCAATCTGGCCCCTACAGGCGCAACCCGGCGAATGGCCTGATCACTCTGTACCGCCTGAATCCGAATCCGCTCGCTGCCGTCTCGAAGGTAGAGACTCACCGTTTCACCCAAACGATCCCGAAGCCTCTCCATCGCAGGCAGCAGCAGAATCGCAGGATCATCACTGCGTGACATATGGGCAGACAGCTCCCAGATGCGAATGCCCAGTCGATATTTCTCCGTGGCCGTATCACGAATGACAAAGCCCTTATCCTCCAGCGTAGCCATCAAGCGATGCACTGTGCTTTTGTGCAAACCGATCTGGCTGGCAATTTCGGTGAGTCCAAGATCACTGCGCGTGGTAAAACATAGTAATATATCCAGCGCCCGTTCTACAGCCCGGACGGTTAACTTGCGGTCTTCCATGGCATGATGCCCCCCTCATGTTTCATCACATGAAACTTGGTTACATAAATTATATGAGAAACGGTCTCATCTGTAAACCGGAAAGAGTGATAAAGCTGGCGAAAACTTGAAAATAACATGCCATTTTACGCATCTCTCATGCAACTTAATCTCCTGTAAATTTCACACTATGGAAATGTTATCTATACAACTAAAGAACTATATAACAATTGCGTAACAAATGGCGCTAATCAATTGACTTTAACTATATCGGAACATACGATAAAGATAGGAACACATTTAATTAATTCATGCTAAAGCATGACTTTAGCATCAGGATGTATGCTTGATTTTAAGTAAAATAAATAGCTGTTGTTTGCCCGTTGTAATCGTATACTGAATTTCGCTTAACTGAATTGTAAAGGAGGGGCGTGCATGTATTCGACATCCCAGAGCGAAGCCCCGCTGCATACCAAAGTGTCCGATCTGCCCTCTTCGTTGTCACCAAGGCTGATTCGGTTTAAACATATTGTCGTAGCGTTGCTGCTCTCCGTTGTATTTTTCCTGTTGTTTTGTTTTATTGCCTTACACGGTTATATTGCATGGGTGCTTTCGAACCCTACAGTCGCACCGGTTTTCTCGAATCCCATGCAGGCCAAAAACATGAAATACGAGGATATCACCTTCCCGGCAGCAGACGGCAGCCGCACGATGCAGGGCTGGTATATTCCCGCTAGTAATGACTCGGGTAAAACGATTATTTTCAGTCATGGCTATGGCGCCAACCGCGAGGAAACCTGGGTGCCGATGTATGATCTGGCCCACTACGCACACCAGCTCGGGTTCAATGTTGTGATGTTTGATTACGGCTTTGCCTCTCAAATCAACAGAGCTGTAGCTACAGGCGGTAAAGCCGAGTCACAGCAGCTGCTTGGTGCTATTCAATTCGCGAAGCAGCGCGGAGCGCAGGAACTGGTCGTATGGGGATTCTCCATGGGAGCAGGCACCGCTTTGCAGACCGGGTTGCTGACGAATGAAGTAGATGCCATGATTCTGGACAGCACGTTCCTGCTGGAGCCGGACACGCTCTACCATAACATTCATAATCAGATCAATCTGCCGCGCCAGCCTACACTGGAGATTATGAAGCTGCTCTTCCCTGTGCTGAACGGGACAGGTCTGCAACAGATTCCGTATCAGGAAGTGAAGAAAAAGGACTATTCGTTCCCGATCTTCTTTATCCACGGTACGGAGGACGAGAAGGCTCCTTATCCAATTGCCGAGCAGCTTGCCGCCAATCAGACCAATCCATATTCGGAGGAATGGATCGTGAAGGACGCGCATCACGAGTTGATTTTCAGGGAGCATCCGAAGGAATATTTACGCCGTGTTTCGACTTTCCTGAGTCATGTGACCAAGACCAGCAGTGACGATGTGCAGCAAAGCGCAAGTAATAATGTGCGTTAAACTAACATTTATAGATGAACTTTGTTAGCGTGATCCACGCTGCAAAGCTCAGTGAACGTGTTCAGAGCCCCCGAAGGGGCTCTTTTTTTGCATGCACATAGGACAACACGCTCCCTGAATATACTGCCTGAGACTGAGCTATATAAGCTGAACAATTTATTTACACGTGAACGGAGAGGACAGAAAAAACCTGAAAAAGCGGAGCGGTCGCCTTTATCACCGGATTTTTCCCTTTGGAAAAGGGAATCCAAAAAATCTGGGGATAACAGCGATTGGAAGGTTGTTCTGTCATCGGAGTGGATTGTGTAGAATCCTTAGTTCAACTTATATAGCATAAATGAACGTAGACTGCGTGGAATGATGAAAGGTTACTTGATGATCGCTTCATGATTGCTCGATGATTGCTCGATGAAAGCTTGTACGATGGAAGCTTGTACGATGAATTAAGAATTAAAAATGCAGGATTGGAGGTCCACTGAATATGAACTGCGACGAATATGGCCGTCTGCTGCCTTTGCGGACACTGGAAGAAATCCGTTTCTGGAAGGGGCAGGAAAAAGAACATACCCTCCTGATTCGGGCACTGGTTCCTGACCTGGAGCCTGCTTATGTGAAGCTGCTGGAGGAATGGGAGGCAGCCTTTGCGAGCAGCGAACGAGCAGCGAATCAGCTGATCAAGCAGCTGCTGCCCGCAACCCATCCGCCGGCTCCTTATATCATGCGCTGCATTGATCAGCTCGTCTCGGCAGCACAGGATCAGTCCAGGGCGTTTATTAAACAGCTGTATGTCATGCTGGAGCAAAGCGCCGCTGTACGTGCGCTTCCACTTGCTCAAACTGTAATTCTGCATATCATCCGTGAATCAGAGTATTTCCTGGGGGTACTTGAAACCTTGAGCCAGCCCGGCATCCTGCGCGAAGCACCATCATCATCCACGCTGCTGGAGAACGCACTGCACAGCACCCGTTCAGATGACAACAAGGAGGTTTGGCGTGAAGCCAAAGAAACTCAATCCAGTTCCACCATCCAAAAAAATGCAGCTCCCACTTCTACTGTACAGACGCAATCTGCATCCCCTCAGCCTTCTGCTGGCGGCAGTGCTTCAACTGAGCCTTTAACGAGTGCTTCCACGGTTAAAGAAAAGCCGGTTCCCATTGGCGGGCATACGCTGCCTCCCCTGCCTTACGCATACAATGCACTGGAGCCGCATATTGACGAACTGACGATGCGTATTCACCACGACAAACACCATCAATCCTATGTGGACGGACTGAATACGGCCGAGAAGAAGCTTGCTGAATCTCGTAAAAAGAACAATTTTGAGCTTGTCAAGCATTGGGAGCGTGAGCTTGCTTTTAACGGGGCAGGGCACTATCTGCATACGATCTTCTGGACCATTATGAACCCCGCAGGTGGCGGCAAGCCTGAAGGCATGCTCGCAGAGCAGATCAAACGTGATTTCGGCAGCTACGAGGCGTTCAAAAATCAATTCACCGAAGCGGCCAACAAGGTCGAGGGCAGCGGCTGGGCGATGCTTGTATGGAGTCCGCGAGCGCATCGCTTGGAGATTTTGCAGGCAGAGAAACATCAGAACCTTTCCCAATCCGACATCGTACCGCTCCTGCCGCTGGATGTATGGGAGCACGCCTACTATCTCAAACATCAGAACGAGCGCAAAAAGTATATTGAGGACTGGTGGAATGTCGTCTACTGGCCTGCTGTAGCTGAGCGTTACGAAGCCGCACGCAAGCTGCTGTGGCCGCCTTATTAAAGCACAGGGCATTATGTAGTATGAGAATACGATAACAAACTATTGTAAATTTAAAAGAGATATCTCCAGTCGAAAGACTGAACGATATCTCTTTTTTAAATGCAATGCGCATCTCCCACCCACATGCACGCACACAATCCGTATGTTTTATTCTTTAATGGATGCGGCCTCAATGGCTTGATAAGCCCAGTGGGTATCAGGAACATCAGACCATGCTTTAATCGCTGCTGAAGCTGGCTGAAGACCGATTAATTTGTTGATCATGGTCACAACTTCAGCACGTGTTACAGGTTGTTCTGGACAGAAGGTGCCATCTGTATAACCTGACCCTCTTCATTCAGCACAAACAAAAAAGGCGAATCTCATATAAGAGATTCACCTCATAATTCACTTCATATTACACTTCATACATAAGATACCTATGTTAAGAAGCGCAGCCCTCACATGCTACATAGTTGTCGCCAACCTGTTTGCTAATCGCAATCAGATCACCGAGCTTGATATCGGACTCCTCTGTGAACTCCAGATCGGCGATACGTGCCACAATCAGGGCAGCAGCCTCTTCTTTGCTGGTTGCCATTTGGCTGAACTCTGACTTTTCACCTGTTGAAATGACTTCATACAGGTATGTATATCTCAATGTTTCCACTCTAATCCTCTCCTTCCGAAATCACATCATACCATCTCTGTTACCCAATTCCAAGCCTGATGAAAAAGAACTCAGTCATATCGCGATTTCATCTGCTCTGCCGTCACTTGCACTTCATCCGCATGAACAGAAAGCACCCGCTCCGTCCCGGCATGCGGATACCTGCTGCGCAGCGTGCGCACCAGAGATGCCGTATATGCCGCCGTCGAAGGAACGCCTGCCAGCTCCTGCAAACTTGCCATCGTGCCGGGTTTCACCTCCGGATATCCTTCTGCCGCTCCGCCCGAGGCTTCATCATAAAATCTGCGAACTGCTGCCGCAAGCTCATCTCCCTGACCCTCCACAATGATAAACGCAGTAATAATGTAAGCTTTCGCCTGCCGCCGCTGAGCGATACCGCAAAACTTCAGTCCACCTACGCTGACATCATAATCCCCGGGACAGAAGGCCCCCTGTACTTCTCCCGTCTGCGCCTGAGCTGACCAAGGAGTTAATGACTCGGCAATGATTGAAGCCATCTCGCGAAAATCATTATGGATATTGATGGCATGCCCCGGATTAGGCAGAATCAGCGACACATTCACAACTCCCGGATTCAAAGGAACGGCCGCTCCACCTGAAGGCCGAACACATACAGCAGACCCCTCACCTCGAATACGTTCCATCGCTTCAACTGCAAGAGGCAGTCTACGGTCACGCAGCCCGGCTACAAAGGCATCCGGGTGACGCCATATATGAGCCACAGGCAAATGCCCTGACCCCACCCGTCTGCACATGACTTCTTCCCACGCAAATGCGTCAAGCACACTACTTCCACGACGCATAAGCGGTGTTTCCCATATCTGCAAGCGCAGCGACGAATGCTTGGCAGCAGCAATCCTACGTTCAGCCGCACCACTCTTCCCCGGTTCGGGACGTTGATCGGATTGGGAAGGTATACTCATCATCCATAACCTCCGACTGTTGAATTCATACTTCATTACAACATAACAGGCACATCGTGCCAGGCATAACGTTATATATAAATAAGCCGGTTCCCCAAGGAACTCGGCTTATCTAACCTTACTCTTTTATCAAAGACAGAAACTCCGCACGTTGTGCAGGGTTATCACGGAAAGATCCACGTACAGCCGAAGTTACAGTCTTGCTGCCAGGTTTCTTCACGCCACGTGCGCACATGCACAAGTGCTCGCCCTCAACTACGACCATCACACCATGCGGCTCTACGGCCTCTGTCAGGATGTCGGCAATCTGAGAGGTGATACGCTCCTGTACCTGAAGACGGCGTGTTACCGCTTCGACCAGACGTGCCATCTTGCTTAGACCAACAATCTTGCCGCTCGGTACATATCCAATATGTACTTTGCCGAAGAATGGTGCCATATGATGCTCACACTGGCTGTAGTACACGATATCTTTAACGATGACCAGCTCTTCGTGATTCTCGTCAAAGGTGACACCCAGCACGTCACGGGGATCAACCTCATATCCGCCAAAAATCTCTTCGTACATCCGGGTTACCCGTGCAGGCGTTTCCAAAAGCCCTTCACGTGTACTATCTTCGCCAATCAATTTGAGAATCTGTTCGACATGATACTCGATCTTCTCCCGATTGTCGGATACTTTGGAATTCAAATAATCTTTAACGCCAGCCATTGCCAAGCGCCTCCTTTCGAACCACATCATGCAAGCGGTTTAACCGCCTACGGCTATTATTTTCGGCGGCCCGAGCTTTTACGCGCAGGATGTTGACTCGGCTGAGGCATTTTCGCACCTGGCTGCTGATTCTTCATCATCTGCTGGGCACGCTGCATTTGCTTGCCGTTCAGGTTATAGCCCATCTGCTTTGCCATCTTCTGCAGCATCTCAGGGTCGCTTTGCATTTTCTCGAGCTGTTTACGCAGGTAGAACACCCCGATGAAAAATCCACCGACCAGACCTACAATCAATGTAATAATCGGTATTACAATATCCATCTCTTAGACACCTCTGTATGCAATCTAAAAAACCTGCTGATCTGTGCCAGTAAACATCATGATTCATGATCATTTATCTCGATAATGCATACATGACACCGACCGGATTTCCTGAGAGTTATCATAGCATTTCCACACGCCGTGAGCAAACGCATTTTCCAGATAAATGGCTTAGATCAGCACACCTTCAATAAAGACCGTCGTCTGCTTCGCCAGATCTACCTCTATGACATCCAGAGAAAAACGTGTGCTGCCCCGTGCTATCCGGATAACCGGCCTGCCCGGCAGTCCTCGATGCTGACGGACGATAACACCGGTTTCCTTGGTAGACAGCCGGACAGCCGTTCCGTTGGGATACACGGATACACTTTTGTTAAACTCAATCAGAATATCCCGATCCAGCTTTGTTCCCGACATGGCCATCATCTCTTCACACGCTTCGTGTGGAAGCAGACTGTTACCCGACAGACCGTTGATCAGATTATCATAGATGTTGGCTGCACTTACGATTTTGGCAAACAGATGTATGTCCTTACCGGTGATGCCTCTAGGTATTCCACTGCCGTCTACATGTTCGTGATGCTGCAGTGCAGTATGTGCGACAAGCAGACTAAACTCCCGCTTGTTCTTGATTACTTCAAAGCCGCGCCAGGTATGATGCAGCTTTGAAGTAGCACTGCCGCCAGACGGCTCGCCTACTTTTCCAATGTCATGCAGCAGCGCGCCTACAGCCAGATCCTTGAGCTGATTATAATTGAGGCCCATATTCAGTCCGATCACCGATGACAACAAACATACATTCATGGCATGAACATACTGTGCATTATCCTTGGTACGGATATCCGTTAATTGAACGAGCAGCTCACGCCCGTTCAGCACATCATTCAGCAGCTTGTCGATGCTGAGCGAAACTTTTTTCGGACTCCATTCTTTTCCAGACCTCACCGCTTCAAGCGTTACGCTCATCTCATTGATAATGGCCCGTTTCGTAGCTTCATCCAGAATATCTTCTATCTCTACATCTTTATATGCTTCATCCTGGATGTACAGCGTGGTAACCCCGATACGCTTCAGCGTATTGACCATAAACACGGTGAGCTGGACCCCGGCAGACAGCAAAACCGTACCGTTGCTGGAATATACCGTCTTGCCCAGAATCTCTCCCGCCTCCACGCTTTCCACGTTTACATACTTCATGAACGTCCCCCGCTCTTACGTTTGCTGCTCCAATGTGAGCAATTGCTCTTTGGTTTGCAGACCGCCTACGTAACCCACCAGGGTGCCATCTTTACCGCTCATGCGATGACAGGGAATAACAATCGGAATAGGGTTCTTGCTAATGGCATCCAAAACTGCGCGTACAGCCTTGGGCCGGCCGATCTTTTCCGCAACCTCTTGGTGAGTTAAGGCTTCTCCATAAGATATATCGGACAGAACCTGCCAAACCTGTAGCTGGAATGCAGTCCCATACCGCTCAAGCTGCAAGTCGAACGTCTTTCTTTCCCCTGCAAAATACTCCCGCAGCTGCTTGGCAGCTTCGCTCAGCTTCTCTTCATTTTTCTCGTATCGGTATTCACCGATCCAGGTACGTGCCCACTGCTGCAGGTGCGCTTCCCGTACATGGAAAGCCCCAAAATCAATATGGCACAGCCCCTCATCGGTTGCGCACAACGTAAGTGTACCGATTGGTGTGAGCAGCTCATCATAATATACAGGCTTGCCGTGAAGTCCGGTCACCGGGGACGGCTTCCATGCAGCGGCTTCCCCCGACTTGTCTGTAGATGCAGACTGCTCACCATTTGTTTCCGTTGTACGCTCAAGCACGCCTTCGCTCTTGCTCTCTAGCTTGCTTGCATTACCAGCCTGCGGCTGTTCGGGTAAGGCAGTGGACGACATCAGTCGCTCCTTGGCCTTCTGCAGCATACTTAGCACGTTACCATCTTGTTCGATCGCGGCAGCTTCCCCTATAGCTCTCATGGCGTCTTCTCCTCCAATTCTGCTCAGCGCCCAGGCGGCGGTTCCCCGCAGCTCTGGACGCGGATCACGCTTCAGTACCTGTGTTAATTTGGGTACAGCGCTTTTGTCTTTGAAATTGCCCAGTGCAATGACCGCATTACGCTGAATCGGCTTTTTGCCCCGCCATGAGGCGGAGCTTTGACCGAAGCGTTCTTTGAACTCACGGTTGCCAATATCCAGCAGCGGCAGCAGCAAAGGCTTTACAACCTCCGGATCGGGATGAAACTCGGGATGGTGATCCCAGTTTTTGCCCCGATTTTTCGGACAAACAATCTGACATGTATCACAACCGTACAGACGGTTGCCTATTTTCAGCATAAACTCCTCATCCAGGAACCCTTTGGTCTGAGTCAGAAAAGAAATGCAGCGCTGCGCATTCAATTGACCTGGGCCAACCAGCGCACCTGTAGGACAGGCATCAATGCATTTCGTGCATTCCCCGCAATCCTCAGTCACGGGAGTATCTGGCGGGAACGGAATATTCGTCACAAGCTCGCCAAGGAATATCCATGAACCGAATTTTGGCGAGATAATAGCGCAGTTTTTTGCACTAAAACCGATTCCGGCACGCTGCGAGACCGCACGATCCACAAGCGCTCCCGTGTCCACCATGCTTTCGATCATCGCCTCCGGCACACGCTCGCGGATAAAGCTAACCAGCTTGTCCATCGCCGTGCGCAGCACCTGATGATAGTCCTGTCCCCACGCCGAACGAGCAAAAATGCCGCGGTACGCGCCTGGCTCCGACTTCGGCGGATTTATCATTTTGGACGGATAAGCCACGGCTATGGCAATCAGGGAAGCAGGCTCGCCGCCTTGAAGGGCGGGATGCACTCTTTTTTCAATATCCGGCTCCTCAAAACCTGACGCATACCCCTTATCGCGAGACTGCTCCAGCAGTGATTTCAGTGACACAAACGGATCAGCTGAAGCAAATCCAATATCATCTATGCCCAGTTCCGGGCCTGCAGCCTTGATCTCCTGCTTTAACGTCTCCCATACGGAGGCGGCCTGTGCTGCCCCGGTCCGTACGCTCGTCATTTCCTCTTCCCTCTCTTCTCTCAGGCACGTAATCGGTAAACAAGGAACGCCCGTCTCACGGAGGGAGATCAGGCGCTTCGCTATATACCTATATTTCTTGCATAAAGTGCATTTACAGCCTACGTGCCCGTATAGTTAAACGCAAAATGCGCTCTGAAGTTGTTGTGCTCCAACATTTTACAGCTTTTTCATCTCCGAGAATGGCCAGAAAATAAACTCGGCTTTGCCGACAATTTCACTGGAAGTGATGCTTCCGAACATGCGGCTGTCCTTGCTTTTGCCCTCATGACGATTATCTCCCATCACGAAGTAATGATCCGGCTCCAGTGTGATCGGCCCGAAATCCGGGTCCTGCACCTCAATGTCGGTATAACTCTCCGCCTGCTTCACGCCATTTACATATAAAAGGTGGTCCTTGACCTCAATCGTATCTCCCGGCAGACCAACAATTCGTTTCACCAGATAATCCTTCCTGCCCACATCTTCGCTTGGATCACGCAGCACAATGACATCCGACCGGGCCGGCTCGTCGAAATGATACACCATCTTGTTCACAAACAGACGATCGCGCTCCACCAACGTTGGCTGCATGGACTGCCCTTTGACCATCGACAGATTAAACACAAACAGGTTCAGCAGCATCATGATTACAAACGCAACCACTATCGTCTTCACCCAATCCCACAGCTCGGCTGTCCACGACTTTCCTGATGGCCCAGGAGCAGATTTCCGGTCGGATTCCCGCTCCTCCATGGTTGAAGGCTCTATCGAAGAAAAATTGGAATTCAAAGAGACACCTCATTTATCAGTTTGTAGATTACACGTGTAACCCAGGGTCATACTCCCTTTCAGTCTACTCTATTTGGTAGTCCGAAACAATTGGAGATGCCCACCAGCATGCGCAAAACACACACTCTTTAATACACGTTCCGGGAAAAATAAAACAGGGAGGCATCACTGGCGCTGCCTCCTCAACCAAATAGAAAGGCATATCCATCACGCCATTGATGCGTGAACAGATATGCCTAATATGAAATAACACTCTTATATTTCTTTGTCTAACTACACCGAATTCACCTGCACCGATTAAGCCTTGGACAAAATACTAAGTTTCTGGAAAGCACTCAGAATCTTATTGGCACCATACCCCATTGCTTCGTACAAAGGCATGGCTGCTTTGTTGTGCTCATCACCGGCCACCCAAATCTGGCTGACTTTGCGCTGCTGGAACCGCTGCTCCATAGCCTCGACAAGTGTTTTGCCGACACCGCGGCGACGATAGTCTGGATGAACCGCAATACGATAGATGCATCCCTGGTTTTGATCAATCGTACCGATCAAGGCACCGACGAGGTCTCCCTCTTCTTCAGCAACCATGATCAGGTCAGAATCCCATGACAATTGACGGGCAAACGGGCCCATCGTGTTCTCATAACACTCTTCCGATAGTGCAACCTGGAGAAGCTCCGTCATCTGGCTTGCATCACTCAACTGAAAGGAACGAACGTGCATGTCTTAAATCTCCCTTTTCGTTAGCTTAGATGAGGTTTTACAAAAAAGGGGGTCCCCTTTTACCAAAAACCCGATGTTCATATAATGACAAAAAACGAGAAAATACCGCTTCTTCGTCAATTAAACCATACTTTACTCCATAAAACACGCATTTTCTTCTGAAAGCGCTTTATTGTAAACGTTTACATTGAAGTGAATACAATTTTAACGATTTTTTTCGTCAAAATATCATAATATATTTCATATCGGGTAAAATATGTTTGTTATCTCTGGCCTGGATTTTCATTAACTATGATTCAGGATACTTAATAAACAAAAATGTTGATTAATTATCCCGAATGCGGTTTAATAATAGAGGCAAGGGTATTATTACATATGTACCTTAACAACCAACAACAAAATCTCAGGAGGTATTTCACTATGGCTTTTCAATTACCAGCACTTCCTTACGCTAACGATGCACTGGAACCACATATCGATGCACAAACGATGGAAATCCACCACGATCGCCATCACAACACTTACGTAACTAACTTGAACGCAGCTCTGGAAAGCGCTCCTGAACTGCAAAGCAAAAGCTTGGAAGATCTGATTGCTAACCTGGACAGCGTACCGGAAAGCATCCGCACAGCGGTTCGCAACAACGGCGGCGGACATGCTAACCACAGCTTGTTCTGGGAAATCATTGGACCAAACGGCGGCGGCGCACCTACAGGTGACATCGCAGCAGCGATCGACAGCGAACTGGGCGGCTTTGACAAGTTCAAAGAAGACTTCGCAAAAGCAGCAACTACTCGTTTCGGTTCCGGCTGGGCATGGCTCGTTGTAGGCAAAGATGGCAAATTGTCCATCACTAGCACGCCTAACCAAGACAGCCCGCTCTTTGAAGGTCTGACTCCAGTTCTGGGTCTGGACGTATGGGAGCACGCTTACTACCTGAAATATCAAAACAAACGCCCTGATTACATCTCCGCATTCTGGAACGTAATCAACTGGGATGAAGTGAACAAACGTTACGCTGCAGCAAAATAATTGCTGTTCAGATAGAAGAGCCTGCATTGGTCCTTAGGATCAATGCAGGCTCTTTTTGAGTTATGCCGGGCAGCGATGGGCTGACATGCAGGAATACGTCTGGGCAGGGAGTGCAAGTGCGCAGGAGGTGCTTGGTCCGCACTGCGATGCGAAGAGCACAGGCCGGGCGGCTGGGCAGTGCGGGGGCACTCGCGAGGCGGCGAGGCGCTCTGAGGGCATTTGCTACGCAGCGGCAGTTGGGTGCTGCGGTGGCACTGCTGGTCTATGGCGGCTTGTTGCTGCGGTGCCACTTGCGTGCGGTGACGGCTGGGTGCTACGACGGCACTCGCATGGGGCCGCTATGCTGGGGCGGCGGTGGCACTCACTGGGCTACTGCGGCTGGTACTGCGTGCTGTCACTCGCGGGGCTACTGCGGCTGGGGCTGCGTGCTGTCACTCGCGGGGCTACTGCGGCTGGGGCTGCGATGATACTCCCGGGGCCGCTGCGGCTGGGTGCTGTCCCAGCACTCACTGGGTTGCAGCGGCTGGGCGCTTTGGGCGCATATGCTGGGCTGCGGACGGTTTTCTCGCAGCGGCCGGGAGAGCATTACTTTTGCTGCCGCACCACGAATGCGCGATTACGATGTTTTTTTGAACATCTGTAAGTTAAAACGCCGATGCTGAATGCCTGACATCCCTATAATATGCAGCAGACTGCAACGTCTCTCGCCACCCTCACCTTCTGGTTAACATACTTGATACCTCCACGGCACCTTCACATCATCTCCCGTTGCGCTAACGATTCTCAGGAACGCTATTTGCCCGTTTTTCGGCCTATCGAAATTCTAACGATCTCCAGAAACGCTATTTACCCATTTTTGGCTCTAAAATGCTCCTGATGAGCAATTTTGAACCAAATAAGGTCTCTCAGAATCGTTAAAATTTAGAATCCCCATAATTCAGCAAAATAAGGTGTCTGGGAATCGTTAGCGCTGACCAACTTAGGATCTTCTTGCCCACTACAGCCTGTCCATCCATTTGCTTTACTTAGTTACTTTCACACCCGACTCACTCGCAAACTCTACTGATTACTCGCCTACTGTGACTCTTTTGCACATCAGAGCACACAGAGGAAAATTTCTTGGTTACTTTGGTGCTGTCACTTGTTCGCATACGCTATCGCTTATTTGCATACTGCAGCATGCTCTCATACTTCCTTGGCTGCATTCTCACCAAGAATCACACGCGGAGTATAATTCACTGGTTACTTGGGTGCTGTCGCTCGTACGCCATCGCTTATTCGCATACCCCGCATGTTTGCATACTTCCATGGTTCCATTCTCACCGAGAATCACATGCGGAGTATCGTTGCGACGGCACAGGTCGGGCTGCAGCGGCTGGGAATTTCTTGGTTACTTTGGTGCTGTCACTTGTTCGCATACGCTATTGCTTATTCGCATACCGCAGCATACTTGCATACTTCCTTGGTTGCATTTTCACCGCGAATCACATGAAGAGTATCGTTGCGACGGCACAGGTCGGGCTGCAGCGGCTGGGAATTTCTTGGTTACTTTGGTGCTGTCACTTGTTCGCATACGCTATCGCTTATTCGCATACCGCAGCATACTTGCATACTTCCTTGGTTGCATTTTCACCGCGAATCACATGAAGAGTATCGTTGCGACAGCACAGGTCGGGCTGCAGCGGCTGGGAATTCCTTGGTTACTTTGGTGCGGCTCGTTCGCATACGCTATCGCTTATTTGCACACCGCGGCATATTCAAACACCGCAACTCTTGCATACTTCATTAGTTGCATTCTCATTATTCGGCTAATTCATCATAAGCCCCGGCGAAATAGTTGCGAAGCAGCTTTAGAAAGACGTTTGGAAAAGCCAGCTTCTCCATGTCTTCGGAGCCGATCCATTGATAAGTGAGGCCGTCGCCTTTGCCTGTCAGCACTTCCTGTGACGCGTTAGCGGTGGTGGAGGCTGACATTGGCTTGTTATTTTCAGGGAGTGAGCCCGATTGGCTCTCCGTATAGGCTGTGCCTGGTGCTGATACATCTGCCGCTGCAGATGTAGACTCAGCATCCGCTTTGGGTTCAGCGGAGATTTGCAACTGTCCAGTGACAGCAGCCGCTGAACTTGCCTGTGACGCCGCCTGTGCATCGTAGGCGGCTCTTGCTTCCGCGGCAATCAGCGGAAGCTCACTGCCCAGGTCCTGCTCGGTGCACTTGTACACCTGCAGGCTCCAAACAATATGGCTGAACACATGCTCCGCATGGGTAGCCAGCCCTTCCGGGCGGGCAGCAAAGCCTTCCGCCCACAGACTGCCGGCCAGCAGCGCCATGGCCGGCTCATCCGCCAGCGGCGCTGCCGCCTTACCCGCTGCGGCAGGCGCCGCCAGCACATGCGGCAGCTCCCACATCCGGGCCAACAGGCCCGTCTCCGGACGCTGGCGCACAAGCACACGGCCGCGATGGACACCGCTGCCTTCCACCAGGGCAACCAGCCGCTGCTCAGGGCGCGGCGGCTTGGCTTTGGTCTTGACCGGCAGTGTAAGCTCTCTTCCGGCAATTCTGCCGGAACATTGCTCCATCACCGGGCAAGTCAAGCAGTGCGGCGCTTTGGGTGTACACACCAGCGCGCCAAGCTCCATCAGCGCCTGATTGAAATCACGCGCCCGCCCTTCAGGGATGAGCTCTGTCGCGAGCTCCTCCATCAACACCCGGGTGCTGCCCTTCATAATATCCTCATCTATGAGGAAATATCGGGATAACACCCGCATAACATTGCCATCCACCGCTGGCTGCGGCTGGTTGAAGGCAATGCTGAGAATAGCCCCGGCAGTATACGGGCCGACCCCTTTTAACGCAAATACACTCTGCTTGTCCTGCGGCATCTCTCCCCCGTGCAGCTCCATGACCTGCTGCGCAGCTGCCTGAAGATTACGTGCACGGGAATAATATCCGAGTCCTTCCCAGTTTTTCAGCACCTCTTCCTCCGGCGCTTCTGCAAGTGCCTGCACAGTCGGAAAATTCGTAATAAAACGGTTAAAATACGGGATCACCGTATCCACCCTTGTCTGCTGCAGCATTATTTCCGAAACCCACGTAAAATACGGATTATTGTGGCGGCGCCAAGGCAAATCCCGGCGATTGATCATGTACCAATCCAGCAGATTCACACTGAAATGATGTTTCTGTTCTTGTAAACCCATAACTTCTTCCTTTCCTGTATCCACGATTCATTCCAAATAACGACTGTATTATCAATGAGCAATAACTCAAATGATACAACATCTTGCACGATGGTTATGAAGCCTTGCTTTTATCAGATCTCATCATTCGTGCGCTCTACGCATCCTGCATGCCAAGCAACAGGGTAAGACATAAATTCGCAACGCTCTTTGCTATAACCAGCTATTCATCATTTGTCTCCATCCCTATAACTTGTCTCTATACCTATCACTGCACCTGCTCCACAATGGCAAATGCTGCGGCCAGTTCTGTCTGATGTGTGATGCTGAGATGAATTTCATACTGTTTACCATAAGGAAGCTGCAATCGCTCCCAGGCTTCACTGGTCAACGAAGCAACAGGGCGGCCGGATGCATCAGGCAGCACTTCAATATCCGTAAAACTCATGATAGCCCCGATCCCGCAGCCAAACGCCTTGGACACGGCCTCTTTAGCCGCAAAACGACCAGAAACAAACTCGGCCATCCGTTTGCCGCGATGAGCTGCAATATCACGTTCAGCCGGGGTCAAAATGCGCTTCATAAATGCCTCACCATGCCGGCCAGACAGCAGTTTCTGCATCCGTCCAATCTCTAATATATCGTTGCCGATGCCATATATCACAATGCTTCACCCGCTTAATTGTTTAGGCTATTAAAATAATGTTCACATCATATCTTTGCGAAATGATCTATATAAGTGAACGATTCATTTACATGTCACCCAAGTGGATTCTGTAAATTTTTCAGTTCACCTTATATGGAGCATATATTCGAATTTTTAATCGAATTATTCGCACCTTTCCGAACACGTATTCTATTGTAGCAGGAGGCGTGCAGGGATGCGAGTTTCCATTTTGCAAATATCCAATTTCCCCAAAAAAAGCAAAAAGAGCCGCTGCCCGAGGCAATGACTCCTTTTTCAACAGAAACATATTACACATGTCTCCGCTCTTGGAACATATCGTTTTGGTACACATGTTTTCGATGCACATGGTTAGGATTACAGTTGATGCATGCCACTTCACCATTTATAGCAGCTGACCAACCTTCACCCGAATCAGATACCAGGAATGGCATTACGCTTGTGATGTGTACGTTTGTAAAAGGCTTCCAGGCGCTCTTGCGCGGCAGGGTCAATCTGCTTGCCTTCAAGGTAATCGCTGTTTGCTTCGTATGAAATACCCAGCTCATCCTCATCGGTTTGACCTTCCCATAGTCCGGCAGAAGGAGCTTTGTCCAGAATGGATTGCGGCACCTTCAGGTAAGCAGCAAGCCGACGCACCTGACGTTTGTTCAACGTGCTTAGCGGTGTGATATCCACAGCTCCATCGCCCCATTTGGTGTAGAAACCTGTAATCGCTTCGGACGCATGATCTGTACCCACAACAAGCAGGTTTTCTTCAAAAGAAAGTGCATATTGCATCACCATACGTGTTCTTGCTTTTACATTGCCCTTGCCCTGATGCGTCATATGACGCGGACTGCCCAGAGACTTGAAGCCCTGCTCCACTTCCAGCGCAATCTCATTCACGGCATCTTCAATATTGGTCTCGACCACATATTTCAGATCAAATGCTTTGGCTACAGCGTAGCTGTCCTGAATATCCGCTTGCTCTCCATAAGGCTGGAATACGCCAAGCGTTTTGTACTCTTGATTGTTTTCTGCAGTAAGCTCGTCTGTAGCCTGTTTGCACAGCGCTGCTGCGACTGCACTATCGATTCCGCCACTGATCGCGATCAGCAGTCCTTTGGTACCGGAATTTTTCACATACGTTTTCAAAAAGTCTACACGCTTGCGCACTTCCTCGGCTTCATCAATGCTTGGTTTAACCTTCAATTCAGCGATGATCTGTTGTTGCAAACTCATCGTCATACACCCCGTTTCTGCATGATTAAAATCTGGCGGCATCGTATTACTCTATAACGGAAATTTGACACCTGGCTTGAAAGGTTTGAATGGTTCAATAACCTGATCTGTCCAAAATGAAACGCCCCGGCATCGGTCATCCGAAGAGCGGGGCGTTCTATGGAGCGAATTAACGGCAGTAACGATCAAACGCACTTGTCAGGTCAGCCGCGATTTCCTCTGCAGAACGATCCTCCACTTGGTGACGCTCGATAAAGTGAACGAGTTCTCCGTCTTTCATCAGGGCGATGGACGGTGAGGAAGGTGGATATGGTGCAAAGAACTCACGTGCTTTCGCAGTAGCTTCCTTGTCTTGACCAGCAAATACGGTGTAAAGATGATCTGGTGTAATATCGTTCTGAAGCGCCTGAGCAACTCCTGGGCGACACTGACCAGCCGCACATCCGCACACAGAGTTAATGACAACCAGTGCTGTTCCTTTCGCATCCGGCAGGCTTGCTTCAACCTCTTCCGGTGTACGCAGTTCCTGAATTCCCAATCTAGTCAGCTCATCCCGCATTGGCTGAACCATATCTCTCATGTATTGATCAAATGACATCGACATTTCAGTTTCACTCCTTATAATGGTTGTTCTATGATCTCGCTTGTAAAATTAGAGGCCGATCGTTGTGCACCCGTGAATGCGTCCATATCGAAAAAAATGGATACACGCTGTGCTACTCCTATTATACATCCCCAAGCAATGAAAGCAAGATTCAGACAACACCTGCGGAACGGCTTTCTCTATCTTATTATGGCTGACTCTCTGGCAAAATATGCTGACTCACTAACGCTGAAAGGCAACTTTGAACGTCGTGCCCTGCCCTTCTTCCGATTCAACCGTAATTGTGCCATTGTGCCGCTCTACGATGCTTAGACACATGGATAATCCAAGTCCAGTCCCTTTTGCTTTGGTTGTAAAAAAGGGCTCAAACAGCTTTTCCTTCTTCACCGGCGGGATCCCAGGCCCCGTATCATGTACACATAGCTCCACCTTGTCGCCATCCGTGCGTGTCTCCAGCGTAAGCACGCCCTTCTCATTCATGGCTTCCATGCCGTTACGAGCGAGATTAAGCACGACCTGTTTGATCTCTTTGGCGTTGAGATTCAGCTTGGGCACATTATGGTCCAGCATCAGCTCGATGCTTTGACCGCGCAGATTCGCATCGGCCCAAAGCAGCGGACTGAGCTCATGAATAATATCATGCAATTGCGATTCTTCCTTCTCAGCAATCCGATTCTGAGCGAGTGACAGAAAATCATTGATGATGCTGTTGGCCCGATCCAGCTCTTCCAACACGATCCGATAATAGTGGTCCAGGGATTCCGGGCTCTTTTCCTGCATTAATTGAAGAAATCCCCGGACAACCGCCATCGGATTACGTACTTCATGCGTAATGCTTGCCGCCATCTGGCCCACCAGACTCAGACGGTCTACATTATCCAGCTCGCTGCGCAGCATCTCCAGCTCTGTAATATCCTGAATGATAAGCATCGCCCCGGAGACAATTTTCGACCCGTTTTGTGTATAAGCATAGATCGGCACCGTGCGTGACAAAAATACATGTGAGCCGTACCGAACCGTCAGCACATTGGCCTCACCATGAGCAATCGCTTGATGAATGCTGTGTTCCATTTTCTCTGCCTGCTCCTGCTCGACAAATTGACTGGCATGCTGTCCGATCAAATTATTGGCTGAGGTGCAGGGCAGCTGCTCTTTCGCAGTCTTTTTCATGACTTCATTGACAAAAACAATCCTGCCTTCCGTATCTACTGTAGCAATGGATAAAGGAACCGCATTCATAATTTGATGCAGCTTCTCCGTTTCTGTAATGTAGTGATGGTGCACTTCAGAGAGATGCTGTTCCATTCCGCGATAATGCTTCATCCTTTCCAGCCACAGCTGACTCAGGCTAGCGGCAACCAGTGCACCTGCCATATATCCGAGCCCTGACAGGATCAAAAACGTTTGAGAAAAAGCAGTATCAGAAGAAAACGAGATCACCCGCAACAAGCCGGACACCATCATTTCAGCAAAGATCAGCCCGATAACTGTTCTCATTTGACCGGATGATGTATTGTGCTTGAATCGTTTGGCTGACAACCATACAATAGGATAGAGAAAAATACCCGTATGAAGAAAAAATCCGTACAAATTATAGGGATGTGCTATAAGAAAATAGAAGAGAATATGTAGAAGAGACAAGGCCGCGCCTATACGGGGGTTACAATAAAGAACCGCAAGCGTAACCGGGATAATGCTTAGGGATATAGGAAGGGTCTCGGTACTTTCAGATAACGCAAACAGCAGACATAACAGCATGCTGAGCACACTCGTTACTGTAAAGCTGTAATTCACCTTATCTATATGATTATTTCGAATTACCTGCTGTTTGGAGAGACCCAGATAAAATAAGGGAATCAAGACCACTGCCGATCCTGCCAGCAGTACTTGTAAAAGAATGTCCTTTAACGCAACCACAACGTCATCTCCTCCTCGACCTGCACATTCCCTCATTAATTCTGATTAAAACATAGGCGACAGTATATTACAATATATCCCTTCAAGCCGCAAAATAGAACACCGTATAACACTGCCTCATTACAGAAAAAGGCAGTAGTAGACATCGTCTATAAAAAAACAGACAAAATCAATAAAAAGAAGGTAATTATGTATGTATGACGTTATCGTAATAGGCGGCGGTTCCGCAGGTCTGATGGCTTGTGTGGCAGCTGCCGAGCATGGAGCCTCTGTGCTGCTGCTGGATAAGGGAGATCAACTGGGCCGCAAGCTCGGCATCTCGGGCGGAGGACGCTGCAATGTCACTAATGCGAAGGAAACGGACGAGCTGATCCGGCACATTCCGGGGAATGGACGTTTTTTATACAGCTCATTTCAGAATCTGGATAATCAGGGCATCATGCGTTTTTTTGAAAATCTCGGTATCGCCTTGAAAGAAGAAGACAACGGCCGAATGTTCCCTGTCACAGACAAAGCCAAAACGGTTGTGGATGCGCTTGTTGGTAAAATTGTCTCACTCGGCGTAGAAATCCGTACTAAAGAACCCGTTAAAGAGCTGATTCAGAACGGTCAGCATGTGCAAGGGGTTAAGTTGGCTTCGGGTAAAGTCATACACGGCCGCTCTGTAATTATCGCAACCGGGGGCAAATCCGTGCCGCAAACCGGTTCCACGGGTGACGGATATCCTTGGGCTGAAGCCGCAGGTCACACCATCACAGAGCTGTATCCAACCGAAGTGCCCATTGTGTCCGGAGAGAGCTGGATTCAGTCCAAAGAACTTCAGGGCTTGTCTCTGCGTGACATTGCTCTGTCTGTGCTTGATGCCAAAGGCAAAACCGTCATCTCCCATCGTGGAGATATGATCTTCACCCATTTTGGCGTATCCGGTCCGGTTGCCCTGCGCTGCAGTCAGTTTATTCGCAAGGTACAGATGAAATCCGGCAATACCCAGGTCACGATGAGCATTGACCTGTTCCCTGACCTAACCCCTGCTGCGCTGGAAGCACAGGTGAAACAAGGCCTGGAGCAGGAATCTCGCAAGGCTGTGAAAAATATTTTGAAAACATGGGTGCCGGAGCGTCTCATCCCTTTGCTTATGAAACGTGCAGAGATCGGGGACGATCTCTCCTTTCACCATTTCCCAAAGGGCATGTTAAGCCATCTATGTGGACTCATGAAGTCATTTACCTTCCGTGCAGACGGGACGAGATCCCTCAAGGAAGCCTTTGTTACCGGAGGCGGTGTTCACTTAAAGGAGATATACCCTAAAACGATGGAATCCAAGCTGCTTCCAGGATTATTCTTTTGCGGCGAAGTACTGGACATTCACGGCTACACTGGCGGTTATAATATAACGGCTGCATTCTCCACCGGATACACCGCTGGCATGCATGCCGCCGAATACAGACACACGCACTGATTAGAGAGATGATGGTGGGCATACGTCTCCCCGATTCTCAGGAACGCTATTTCGCTCAAAAACCGACTTTTCAGCATCATCAGAGTCATTTTGGGCTAAATAACATCTCTGGGAATCGTTACGTTCTAAAACACTCCATAAAGCAGCAAATAGCGCTTCCTGGAATCGTTAGAATATGCCAAGTGTTCCCCACCATCTCATGGTATAACTTGCCTTAAAATAAAAAAGGCACCCCATCAATTATTTTCATAATCGTTGACGAGGTGCCTCTATACTTTTTTACAGTTATCTCATATGCCATCCTAGTGCCGTTGTTACTTTGCCGCAAGCATTTTTACACCGCTCTCTGTCTCAGTTATGTCTTGTGCAGGTTTATCTTGTTAAGTCAGGGGTATGGGAGGTGCTTACTGGCGATGATTAGGTAGCGTTACTTTGTTGTGCGTGTTTCGTTAGAGTGAGTTTATTTTGGGCTTGTTTGTTCTGGTTTGTTCGTGACGTTTGCGGTCTTATCTCTGGTTTGCATTGTCACAGTGGACTCGTTACGTTTGTGGTTTTGCTCTAGTTCGCATTGTCCCGGTATGTCCCGTTACGGTTTTGGCTTTGTTCTGGTTTGCATTGTCACGGGTGGCCCGTTACGATTATGACTTGTTACGTTATGTCTCATCATAGTTGTGACTTGTTACTGTTATAACCTGACGCCTGCTACGGTTGTCTTTTGGTTATCTTTTGGTTGTCTTTTGGATGTTGTTTTGCAGGATTGACCAGCCCGCTCATTGACCAGTTCCTTTTTCTATTACTATCAAGCCTTGACACTGCCCGAAAACCCGTCTGCAGCATCGTCATAAGCCGGGTCTTCGCTATGGTTATGTTCGCTTGGGCTTGTAATTTGGGTGCTGTTCAACGTCTGGCTTCCACCGCGTGCATACTGCTCGTTCCAGTCCTCGTTCACCAGATGAGCGGGAATGGATACATTTTGAAACAGGTCCATTTCCTCTGCTGAAGAAGCAAAAACTGCACTCCCGCCATGCGACTGAACAATCTCAACCGCAGATTGCGGGTCCTGACGATCTGTCGGGATGTATAATTCAAGTGGTGCAGACTGATACGGTTTATAACCTAACTCCTCCAAGGTTGCTTTTGCCGCAAGCAGTGCTGAAGGATCGGAAAAATGCACTTGAAGCTCACTGTTATCCATCACACGCAGCTCCTCCTGACTATAGGATTTCTCGTCTCGCCCTTTCATCCAATCACCCATGCAATTATTCATCCATTCAATAATGCTTCATCCATTCGTCAATACTTCAAGGATTCAGATTTCATAAGTTATATTGGATTCTCGGGGCTGGTCTTCTATAGCATGGGCAGTAAAGCGGCGTGATATGCTTCAGTCATTGAATTCCTTTCAACCACTAGTGTTAAGGGGATCTGCTTTGGTTCTGCTATGATATTAGCTCTGTATATTCATGCGCGAGTCTGTCTGATCCACCCTGTGACAGACACGACTACATAGGCAAACACTAACGTACACACCGCAGGCAGAAAACCGACAAGCCAGCCGAGCCAAGTCACGCCCATGGCATACCCCATCAGCGTCACGAGTGGAAACAATAACATTCGCACCATAATTAACCCTGCCCCATGCAGCGCACCCGAATCATAATTGACCACAAGCTCAACATACTCCGAGGTCGCCAGCTCATCCCAGGAACGATACAGCATCAGAGTAAGCATAATGACCAATAGTCCACATACGATCACATTCACTGGAAATGGTGGCAGAGCAACCGCTGCTAACGATAGGCCACCCAACTGCAAATACAGTTTCAGCGTAGCGGAATTGCGGAAAAATGCTCTGAATCCAATCTCCGCCGTCCGGTTCGGTATGGAGCGTTTACGCAATAATGGACGAGATTTACGAAAAACAATCGTGCGAGTTTTCTGAGCCTTGGGTTTGCTCACCGCCTGACTCAACATAAGTGCAGTCAGCCTTATTCTGGTTCGCAGATCCTCTCGCACATCTCCTTCAAATGTGCCCTTCATAAACAATCGCAGCTGCATCAGAGCTACGAGCAGCAGCGAAACGACCGTTATACTCAGAACGATTTTCCACGTCTCCCCAAGCATCCACGTTGATGCGAGAATAGTCATCCATCCCATTGAAATGACGAGCAAGCCCATTAGAAGCCAGCATCGCCAGCCTGTATATCGAACTTTAATCGTATGTATAGCGATAACCTGAAACGATGCTGTGATTCCCAGCCAGATACTTGTTAACACAATCTGATACACAGACATCTCATACACACGAACAAGCAGTGGTGCGACAAGTGCAGTGATAAGCATCATTTTTACCAGTTGTAACCATAACACCCGCAGAAGGCCCCGCTTCATCATTGTTCGCATCCAGAATCGTCTCGACTTCAGAAACAGCACATCGGCTTCCTCCACAAAAAGCAGAACTCCACCCGTCAGAATAACCAATTCAATGATGCCCGCAAGGAAAGGAAACGATAATCCAGTTGCCCATGCTGGCATAGGCTTGGTCCACAGACTGGTAAACCAGCCAACAAAATAGAGCAGCCCCGGAATAAGCAGATACAGCCATACTGTCCAATCCACCACAAGCTTGAAATTGCGCCACTGTTCCCGCAGGTGCTCCTTACGTCTTCTCTGGTATAACAGGTGGGGTGTATAACGTTTATGCTCCATATTAGTGTCCCTCCCCGATCATTCCGATGTCAGCATATCAAAACAGTCAAACAACGATGCATCCGGCATGCCCGCAGCATCACGAATCTCATCCAATGTTCCTTCCGCAGCCGATCGGCCTGAAGCAATCAGAATAAAGCGGTCACAGATGCGTTCAGCCGTATCCAGCACATGTGTTGACATTAACACCCCTGCCCCGCGACATCGTTCGTCATCTAGCAGTTTCAGAAAGTCTTTCGTTGCCCGCGGGTCCAACCCGATAAACGGCTCGTCCACAATATAGATATCCGGCGAGGATAGGAAACCGATCATCAGCATCATTTTTTGGCGCATCCCTTTGGAAAAACTGGCAGGCAGATCATTCCGCACATGGTGCATGCCAAATCGGAGCAGCAGTTCCTCTGCTCTCGCCGTAAATATCTCTTCTTCGATTTCATAAGCAGCAGCTGCCAGATCAAGATGTTCCCACAACGTCATATATTCGTAAAAAACAGGCTGTTCGGGAATATAGGCGTACCGCCCTTCCCCGGCAATATTTACATCATAATCGGCATGCTCCAGCAGACCGAGCAGTGTTTTGATCGTTGTGCTTTTCCCGGCACCGTTAGGTCCGATGATGCCTACCAGCTCTCCCGGTGCAACTTGCATCCGAATATTGCGGATCGCAGACTGCCCCGGTGCGTAACCCGCTTCGCGAATATGTACGTTCAAAATAGGATCAGCTAAAGCTTGTTCTTCTCTATCATCAAATGCTTTCATACCCCCACACTCCTGTCCAATCAAGTTTACAATGGCGATCTATTGTTATTGTAAAGGAGTTTGGCTTCTCGTGTTTGATCAATTTGAGCAGAAATTGGGCACAAAAAAACAATAAATCATTATAGTTCATGATTCATTGCTCAGATAACTGGCTAGTCAGATTATTTATTCTCTTCAAAGTGACAGTGAGTATGAATCATGGAAGTAAGTTCTTCAAATGAATACTTGTGATTCACCATATCAACCGTAAAATCCTCAGCTAAGGTCTGTTCCATTTTGAAAAGGATATCATTGTAGCGCAAAAATATGACCATTGCCGTAAAGGCTGTCCGCTTGTTAGCATTTTGAAAAGGATGGTTTTGACCCAAAGATTGAAAAATTGCAGCCGCCTCTTCATATACTGTTGGATATGCTTCGTCACCAAAAGCAGATGATTGAGGTCTTAGAACAGCAGATTCAAGCAGATTTGAGTCTTTAACACCAATCTGCTCTCCTGGGCTGTAACGTTTTATCATAGCAACATTAATCGCAATGACTTCCTGGATACTTAAATACCGAACAAGGCTCATCTGTCTTTAAGACCTTTCAAGGTCTGATCATATTCATCCATAACTGAAGCTAAAGTATCCATAAAATCATTACTAATTCCGTTAGGTAAACTAACCTTGACTGACTTTTTGATAATAATTTCGCCACTCGTTCGATCAACCTCAATTTGAACCATGTCTCCCTGCTCAAGGCCAATCTGTTTGAGTGCTTCTGTCATCGTTATTCCAAGACTATTACCAAACTTTGTTACTTTCCGTTCCATCTCTCTCACCCTACTCATTCAGATTCCTCCTTAATTATATTATTCAATTGTAATAACAATTATACTAAATTCCCACCTATTATACATGGTTAAAAAAAAACAAAAAGAAGCAGGGGTTCCGGAGCCCCTGCTTCTTCATATTACCGTAAAAACTATATTAACGATTGCTCTCCACCATTATGGTGGTTGCACTCTCACGTTTTTTAGCAAAAATGTTTTAAATTTGAATTAGTTTTCACTCATGCCATGAATTCTTCACTTGTTAAAATAAACCTTACGACAGCTCTCCAGATACCGCAGTCTTTGGCGCAACACCTTCCTCCACGGGCATCTTCTTGCCGCCTTTAGGCTTGAACAAATACAGAACCCCCAGCAGCGTCAGCAGAATACCCGAGCTTACAAACGCCGGAATAACTCCGAAGAAAGTGACCAGCAATCCACCAACCACAGGACCAAAAATATTGCTTGTAGTCATCACGCTGCCCACGGTTCCAAACACTCTGCCCGTCATTGGCTCCGGTGTTTGTTCCTGCAATAGAATCTGAAAAGGTACTATAGCAAAACCGATTCCGACACCTGCCAGAGCAAATAATGAGATAAGAAGCAGGTGTGCACCCAATCCCGCCGAAGGCCATACGCTAACGACAACACCAGCCGTACCGATGACCAGACCTGTAACGGCGGTGCCCAGACCCATTTTCAAACCGTGGCCTGCAGTCTTCCACTTTCTCACACTCATCGCAGCGAGTAACGTTCCGACACCACTTGCTGCAACACACCAGCCGAGCAGATCACCCGAAATACCCGGAAGCTGCCTGAATAGTACCACAGTTTGTGAATCAGCAAATTGCAGAAACAGAATCGCCGCTGCCAGCAAAAGAAGTGACGTTCCGATATGAGGAAGAGAAGCGAGCATACGAATGCCTTCCAGCGTTTCTTTCCAGAAGGATGATTTACCTTGAGAAGGTGATGCTGTCTGTTCCCCTACTCCTGTTACGTCAGAATTTGCCTGTTGGATCACCCGATACCCGGGAATCCATAATAAAATGATGCCTGAGATCAGAAAAGACGAGGCATCCAGCACAAAACACCAGGCAACACCAAATGCTGCGACAAGCAGGCCGCCCAGCGCCGGGCCGATAATTTTGGACATCTGTTCGATCACAGAGCTGATGGACACGGCCTGAGCAAGCTGGTGATGCGGCACAAGCTCTTTCAGCTTGCCATTCTTCGCCGGGGAGAACACCACATCGAACAGTGATTTCAGAACAAGCAGTACATAGACATGCCAGATCTGATCGGCAAAAATTAACGCACCCACAATGACAATCCGCGCCCCATCGGCGGTAATCATCAGCCATTTTCGATTCAAGCGATCCGCCAGCGCACCAGCAAAGGGACCCGTGAGCAGAATCGGCAATGCCGCTGATAACGTCACAAACGTAATCTCCCACGGCGTTGCATTCCAGCGCAAACCGACCAGTGTCAAAATCGCCAGCAGATGCAGCCAATCTCCCAGATTGGATATCGCCTGTGAAACCATCAGTGTCACGAATGGACGGTTTTGTTTCAGTGAACCCTGTACATCAATTGCGTATTTGCTGCTCATCCCGCTTCTCCTCCATCAATCCCGAATGTTTATTATGAAAATGATTGTATAAAATATTCGCTTGCTGAACCTCATGCCCGGGACGGAGATTATGGGGAACCCGCAGGATGATTTTTCCTTCCCGCGTTTCATCTCTATTCGAATGTTTAAATATGGCCATATCCCAGGTAAATCTTCATGAATGATCAAATTTTAAATGCTAAAAATGCAAATCTTGTGACATATCGCATGTTTTTCGCTGAAACAGAGGTCTACAATAGATTCAAGACGGTGTCCTGCACCGTCAAACGATACGATCCAACTCATATAAGTTGATCTGATCTAATACAGGAACGATCCATATAAGTTTAACTAATATTTACACTGAAACGGAGAGGACAGAAAAAACCTGGAAAAGCGAAGCGGTCGCCTTTATCACCGGATTTTCCCCATTGGAAAAGGAAGTTCCAAAAATCTGGGGATAACAGCGATTGGAAGGTTATTCTGTCATCGGAGTGCCCGGGTAAATCAGCTTTAGTTCAAACTTATGCAGCAAAGAGAACCTTTTCCATCACATCAACTTATATAAATACACTGAAAGGCGGGATCAGCATGCTGGAATTACAAGAAATCGGGACCGAGCGTTCACTTCATCTGTACCGCACCTTGGCCCAAACGTTCAAAAGTGTGAATGAACACGCTGTATCTGGAAGTAAAATTCATGGGTTTAATCCGACTGCGTATGGAGTGCTCGAAGTGTTATATATGAAAGGAGCACAGCCGATTCAGCAGGTGGGTGCCCAACTGCTGCTGCAGAGCGGAAACGTCACCTATGTCATTGACAAGCTGGAGCAAAAGGGGCTGCTTCGTCGCAAGCATTGTCCACAGGACAGACGCATCATTTTTGTCGAGCTGACCGAGGAAGGTCAACGCACGATGGATGAAATCTATCCAGGCTATGCAACCAAGATTGATCGCGCTGTTAGCGGTCTGAGTGAAGAGGACAAGGAGCTGCTGTCCGATCTGCTGGGCAAACTGGCCCACGGTGCAGACAGCTTGTCAGCGAACAGCTGAGAGCAGCATATATGGCGTAACTTCTTTGCATCTCGTGCAGCTCCAGCAGCACGCGGTGCCCTACGTCATGACAAAGGCGGTCCGTCACCTGAGGCATAAATCAGCAGTATGACTCATCCATGGATCTTGCATGAAAGCACCAAAAAACCGGATCAACCCTGACAAGGGCTAATCCGGTTTTTTCATGTTCTTTTTTCACACCATATCTATTCAAACACAAGTTAAACGAGCTTTCTATTCTGTTATATCTGGAATTATACCAACGCACGCCTTCTGTTTCGCAGCCACCGAATGCCTGCTCCAAGAACAAGTTGCCAGCCCGCAAACATCAGAGTGATCATAAACATCTGGCGAATTGCACCTGCATACAGGGACACATCTCCTCTATACATAAATACAGAGAACAACATACCGCTTGCCCCCGCCAGCAGGACATAACCAGCGACTACAGACACAAGCTTCAGGGCAGTTCCATTGAACCTTTGCGCTATAGACATCGATACGGCATCCGTCAGAAATGAAAGCGGAATAATTCATCATAACAGACCGTTGGCATTAAAAAAAGCAGCTGAGCTTCAGCTGCTTTTTACAATTCTTCCTTTACTGCCTGTACGCTACTTCTGTACCGCTTCCACCTGTGGCGGTGCATCGGCGTCCTCGGGAACGATCAGCCGCTTGCGCAAGGCCAGTGTAGTGAGCCACGACACGATCGCAATGATAAACATAATGACAAACAAGGAGTGCAGGCTGCCCTCCAGCACACTGCGCAGCAGCGTCCACTTCTCGTCCGATAACACCGCATCCGTATGCGGCGCAAGCAGGTCGTTCAGGTCCCGCTCCGAGATGCCTGCTGCCGCCAGATTTTGTTCACTGGACAGTGTCGAGATGCGGAAATTAAGCCACGTTCCAAATGCCGCCGCTCCAATGGTCTGTCCAAGGGTACGCATGAACGTATGCAGTGCCGTGGAGGAGCCGCGCTCTTTGTAACCAACGGATGACTGGGCAATAATCGTGAATATTGTGAAGGCAAAGCCGAAGCCGAGACCGTAAATAAAGGTCAGAATAAACAGCACGGCCTGCGGAGAAGTTCCGCCCACCAGGAACAGACCACCTGAACCGACAGCAATGCCGGTAAGCCCGATTAACGAGGTCAGGCGTGATCCGATTTTGAGCAGCAGTCGTCCCGCAAGCACGCTGCCGATCAGCCAGCCGACCGACATCGGCGCAAGCAGCAGCCCGGATTCGGTTGCATTGCCTCCCCGAACCCCTTGCACCCAGAGCGGCAGATAACTGGTTAAGCCGATCATCAATGTACTGGTCAGCAGGCCGGCGATATTCGCCACCCGGATGTCCCGAATGCGGAACAGATGAAGAGGAACCATCGGGGCCTGGGCTCTTTTTTCCACAACAAAAAACAGGATCATAAACAAGACAGCAACGATGCTTAGTCCTACAATTAACGGAGAATTCCAGGCATAATACTGCCCGCCCGCCGACAAAACAAAGAGCAGTGCGGTGATGCCGACAGTAAAGGTCAGCGCCCCCACATAATCGATTTTAGCGGTGCGCGGTGAGATGTCCTCCTTCAAATAACGGAATACAAACCACATGGCAAGCAAGCCAAATGGTACGTTAAATCCGAAAATCCACTGCCAGCCGAGGTTGTCCACAAAATAACCCCCAAGCAGCGGCCCAACGAGAGACGAAATGCCCCACACCGAGCTGATCCAGCCCTGGATTTTGCCCCGTTCCTCAATGCGATAAATATCTCCGATAATCGTAAACGTCACCGGCACTACCGCTCCCGCACCAATGCCCTGAATGGCACGATAGATGATCAATTGCTCCATATTCTGTGCCAGACAGCACAGGAGTGAGCCCAGCAAAAACAAGGCACAGCCGATGAGGAAAACAGGTTTACGTCCATACAGGTCACTGATCTTGCCAAAAATCGGCGTGCTGACCGCCATCGTGAGCAGATACGCGGTAAAAATCCAGCTCAGCAGCTGCACACTCCCCAGCTCACTTACAATGGTTGGGCCGGCTGGACCGATAACCGTACCTTCAATGGCGGATAGAAACGTTGCCAGCAGCAAACCCGCCAAAATAAAACTGCGCTTCAAGCCTCCTGATGTATTCACTCAAACCCTTCTCTCTTTTATCTTCTATATATAATTAAAAGTTGATTTAACTTTCTACTCCGAACACAGAACAAGCTTTCTATCACAGTTATCCCCAGATTTTTTCATCTCTATTTGTAAGGAGAAATCCGGTAATAAAGGTGAACGTTCCACTTCTCCAGCTTTGTTCTGTTTCTTCGTTACTGTGTAATCTCAAAATAAATTATATATCACTTACTACCTTTTTTTATTACGAAGAAACTCATCATATAACAGGGAGTACATTACCATGTCCTTGTATCCTGTAGACGTATGCTGTACCTGTCGCAGCAAACCCTCGCGGGTGAATCCCTGACTTGTCAGGAACGAACCTGAAGCTGCATTGCGCGGGTCCACGAGAGCTTCGATCCGGTTCAGCCCCATCGTCTCATAACCGAAGGGCAGCAGCGCCGTGAACGCCTCGGACATATAGCCATACCGCCAGTAATCGCGTCCCAGCTCATATCCGATCTCACCACGGAATGCCCCCTCAAGCTGCCAGGTATTGAACCCGCAGCTTCCAATCAGTTTGCCCGTATCCTTCAGTTCGATGCCCCACCGCAGGGCATCTTCTTCCCCTGCCATATGGTTGAGCAGGGCAATCATATCAGCAGCCTCGCTTGTGCCGATCATTGGCGCGAGATTCATATACCGCGTTACTTCCCGGTCAGACCAGTGCACGAACATCTGGGCGGCATCTCTGCGGCGCATTTTGCGCAAACGCAGCCGTGCTGTCTCAAGCTCGGGAATTCTTCCTTTACATCTATACATCACCTGACACTCCGATCCGATCCTTCTCTTCTCTTGCAGACCATAAGATTCATTAGCCATCTAACCATAACCTGCACCAATTGGCAACTGTTCACTCTTACATATGTCGCCATATCCAATCATATCAAAAAACCGGGCGCATCGGCTCCCGGTTTTGATGTACGTTAATCTGGTGTGGCATTTACGCTGGAGAGACCTTCTTGCTGTCCACAAGCAGTTCCTCGCTAACTCGTCCAAGCACAGCAAGGATTTCTTTATACTCCTCGATGCCTGTCCCAGTCAGGCTCCACTGATCTCCGTGGGCAGTCAGGAAATTCTCCTGTGTCAGATGTTCAAGCTCCTGCTTGATCTCACGCTCGCCAACGCGGTATCCGCGTTCTTCTAACATGGGCAGCGCATCGCTTACAGTCAAATCCTCACGTTGGGCCAAATATAGAAGATGAATTCGTACAAACAGGTTCTGTACTTCTGCATGCATAAGCTAAGCTCCTTCCCGGGTTGTAGCCCTTCTTGGTTGCTAAGTAATTACCCCGCGAAAGAAGGTGAGAAACAGGAGTATACATCGGATATTGTCTCCTCCTGTCATCTCTTTCCAAAATCATTCCGCTTGACTAACCGCATCCAC
This sequence comes from Paenibacillus sp. JGP012, assembly GCF_014203995.1. Lineage (NCBI taxonomy): Bacteria > Bacillati > Bacillota > Bacilli > Caryophanales > Paenibacillaceae > Paenibacillus > Paenibacillus sp. JGP012. The sequence goes on from NZ_JACHKG010000026.1 coordinate 54,895, forward strand.
TGCACTATCTTGAAAATAAGTACCATTTTTGCTCGGGAGGGTGATTCACCATGTTTCAAGCTGTTTCCTATGAAGGAACACGAAGCGAGCAGCACACCGCCGTCCTGGGACAGTTAAGTGCTCTGATCCGCGATGAACCTAGTGCGATTGCCAATCTGGCTAACGCTGCTGCGCTGCTCAATGTATTTCTAACCGACACCAACTGGGTCGGATTCTATCTGTATGATGGAAAAGAATTGGTCCTCGGACCGTTCCAGGGATTGCCTGCCTGCATCCGTATTCCGCTTGGACGCGGAGTATGCGGCACATCTGCTGCGGAGAGACGTACACTTGTTGTGGATGATGTGCATGCTTTTCCAGGCCATATTGCTTGTGATGCTGCATCCAATAGTGAGATCGTTGTTCCGATGATCAAAGACGGACAATTATACGGGGTGCTCGATATCGACAGCCCGATCAAAAGCCGTTTTGACGATGAAGACCGTATCTTCCTGGAAAAAGCGGTCAGCCTGCTCGTGGAGCAGCTGTAAACCGTTCGATTCATCGATCGTTCATTATGATGTATTCCATATGAAGGACTCGTGCTCGCGTCCGCTCACCACAACGTGGTGATCTTTATATGTAATAAGCAAAAAGCGCAGCCTCTTTAACAGGTCTGCGCTTTTTGTTGCTATGTTCATACCGATGTTCTTGCCCGCCCATCTTAATTTATGCACCTCGAAGAGATCATGTGCGCCTTCAAGACAGATCCTGTGCCGCTTTAATAATCATTCCCTCTCGCAGATATTCAGCCAGTCTGGGATGATAACTGTCATACATGCTGCGGAAATCCTGATGCTCCACATACAGATCAGCCAGATCCCGATAAATCTCAGGTGTAGGGGTGTAATATCCTTTGATCCATTCGAGATGTCTTCCAATAATCTGCTGCACCTCAGGGCTGCCGGGAGCGAGATCAAGCTCCATTGCCTGCTTCAGATCGAGATGGATCTGGTCGATCTGGGCCTGGGAGTTCAGGAAATCCTCTTTGGATTTCAGCTCCATCCCCTCGATGGGCAGATCATTGGCCGGCACTGGTTCAAGAGAATGCTCCGTCTGACCAGCCTCGGGCAGCAAAGGATAACTTGTGTGTTGTACGAAGCCATTATACAGCTCATGCGCTTCGATCTCTCGCTCTCCTTGCAGATACGAGACCGTTTTGTCCAGCGTCTGAATCAGGCCATGCAGGCGCAGAGCCTCCTCCAGCAGCTGCATGCGATGCTGCTGCATCACACGCACGATTTCCACAGAGTCCTCCTTGAGCATAGGGCCCATCTCTTTCTCCGGCACCCCTGCTTCCTTGCAGAACATAATTTGCTGAAGCTTCAGCAGCTCCCTTTTTTCATAATACATATCCTCATCCAGTCCGCGAAAAGCAGGGGACAGCAGCCCCAGCTCCGCATAATGACTTAACTCGTTCAAGCTCACACCGGACATGCCGGATACATCGGTCATCGAATACGCCATAATATCACCTCCTGCCTCTAATGTGTGCTCTGTATGCTCCTCTACCACCTTTTGCCGTTGCATCAACCTGATAAGGCTTAAATGAACACATTGTACATCCGTTATCTGTAAAATTCTCATTTCACATCTAATATCTATAAATTCTCATTTTATATCTAATATCTATAATTCCTCATTTAATCTAAAACTTCGTTCAGCTTGACCGCATACTTGGCATCTAAAGTTGTATTTGTTTTTGATCCTCACCTAAAGAACGGACTCCTCAGGTCATGCTCGTGAGTATCCAAATCTATGCAAATTAACGGGGGAAAACAGATACTTGCAGCAGATGTTATCTAATTAATACCCTTCTCCATCGATGTGAACCCGCAGTCACTGAACAATATGATGTATTTTTGCAGACAGCTTTGTAATCCTTTCTCTTCCCGTTATCTAATTCCAGGATCAGGGAATCATGGATTGGTGACAAAAAATCCTGCACCCATAAGACAGATGCAGGATTGCGTTTCTATTGCAGTTAAAGGTTATCTTCCAAGCGAAACAATCGCTTAATTTTTGTTAAACATGACAAACTTCAGCTCGGTCATCTCTTCCGCTGCATACTTCACACCTTCACGCCCGATGCCGCTTTGCTTCACCCCGCCATAAGGCATATGATCCACACGGAATGTGGGAATATCATTAATCATGACACCGCCTGCTTCAATCTCATCCACGGCCCGAAGCGCCGTTTGAATGTCATTGGTGAACAAGCCTGCCTGAAGCCCGTACATGGAGTCATTGACATGCTGTATGCCCTCGTCCACCGAAGCGATCGGATTAATGATCACAATTGGCGCAAAAACCTCCTGACAGGATACCTTGGCATCACGCGGAACGTTCACCAGCACGGTTGGACGCAAAACGCCTCCTTCAGCTACACCGCCTGCCGCAAGCACTGCACCTGCCTGCTTCGCCTCTTCGATCCACTCCAGAGTACGCCGCACATCCTTGGACGTAATGAGAGCAGAGACAGCGGTATCCTCATGCAGCGGATCACCGATAACCACCTGTTTGGCCGCTTCGGCAAAACGCTCTATGAATGGCTCGGCAATATCCTGATGCACGTAAATACGCTGCAGCGATATGCATACTTGACCTTGATACGTAAAAGCCCCTGTGACACAACGCGGTATCACCTTGTGCAAATCGGCGTCCTTGTCGATAATAACCGCCGCATTGGAGCCCAGCTCCAGCGTTACACGCTTCAGTCCTGCCTTGCCGCGGATACTTTTACCTACTGCTGGGCTGCCAGTAAACGTTATATATGCCACATCGGGATGTTCGACGAGCACATCACCAATCGTTTGGCCATCACCGCTCACCACATTCAGTGCTCCATCCGGCAGCCCGGCCTCGTGAAGCAGGCTTGCAATATAGTACGCAGACAGCGGTGTCTGCTCCGCAGGCTTCAGTACAATCGTATTCCCGGCAGCCAGCGCGGGTCCAACCTTGTGTGCTACCAGGTTCATCGGAAAATTAAAAGGTGTAATCGCACCGATGACTCCAAGCGGCTGACGCATGGTATAACCGATTCGGCCCTCGCCGCCTTTGGCTGCATCCATCGGGACCGTCTCACCAGTAAGCCGTTTCGCTTCTTCGGCGGCAAAACGGTATGTCTCTATCGTGCGGTCCATCTCGGCTCTTGCCGCAGTAATCGGCTTGGCCGCCTCCAGCGCTACGATGCGAGCGGCCTCTTCTTTGCGCTCCTCCAGCATAGCGGACAGCTTGTACAGCAGCTCCGCACGTTGATGCGCAGGCATCTGACGCATCGTGCGGCGAGCCTGTACAGCCGCCGCAATAGCAGCCTCGGTCTCCTCTGCCGAGGCAGAAGCCACCTCTGCCAGTGTCTCACCGGAATACGGAGCCTGTAGTGTTGTATATTGTGTTGATTCGGTGTGCTTTCCGCCGATAAACAGATGTTGTTTTTTCATAAGCTGCATCCTCCATTCCTATTCCTGTGATCCCTTCGTAACGCCTACTCTAGTTATACACCATTTCGGACCCATCCACCCAGTTCGCGAACCGAAAGAACATTCACATCCTGCTCCGTGATGCACCCTTGAGAACCGGATTCCGGGTGCACTTGTATGCCGAGATGTCAGGTGCGGCGAATGAAGAGAGTGATAGAACACAGCGCACTCGTCATGGGCAGCTCGGAAGCTCAGACCGTGGGGACACGCGATTGGATGCTTAACTCAAGCACATTTCCACGCTAACGATTCACAGAAGCCTTATTCAGCCTGATATCGGGCCATCCAAATTCTAACGAATCCCAGCAGCCTTATTTCGTGCCAAAACACGATAATTGGCTACTTTCGAGGCGAAAAAGGCTAAATAACGTCACTACGAATCGTTAGAATTTCAAAGTGCCATTTATCGGGGAAATAGGGTCTCCTGAGATCGTTAGAATTCGGCGGGTTCTACTTACAGCCCCTGAGTACTTTCTCACATGCACACTCGCTAACTTCACCACATCAGCTAACTTAGCACGCACGGTCTTACTTACTTACTTACTTACTTACTTACTTACTTACTTACTTACTTACTTACTTACTTACTTACTTCTTACTTCTTACTTCTTACTTACTGAGAAAATTACTGTTTATAGACACGTGTACTCCCTTTTCCACAAATGCACTCACTCATCTGCACACTTCATAATTCCTCTAATTACCCCAAACACTTACTCCTCACTGACCCACAAACGTACATATAAACGCATACCACGCCACTTTTTCTCACACACTTCCGAATTTACCTTTTACCCTCTTACCCTCACAAATACCCATGAAAATGCAACTGCAAACATACGCGCTTGAGTGCCTACGTAATTACGTAAGCACTCAATTCACTCTCTAACCTGCACCTCACAGGCTCACCAGCTTCTCCCTGTTTACACACCATAAGCTGCCGTTTATTTTACAGTCAGGACAGGACATCCCGCATGCTTCAGCACGCCATGACTCACACTGCCGACCACAATCTCTGCAAGCACACTTTTACCACCCGTACCCATCACAATCCATTCACAGGCCTGTTCACGTGCAGCCCGGCAGATTTCGGTTACAGGATCGCCTGCCACAAGCAGCGTCTCATAAGGCACTCCGCGGTCAGCCAAACGTTTCTTCACAGGTTCTATAATATGTTTGCCCTCTTCGGCGATACGTTCCTCCAGATCCACCCCGAGGGCAGGCTCGTTAATCGAGATGGATGGATTCACATGCACAATTGTCAAACTAACCGGATGTTTCATTTGTTCCGCCAGCATGAGTGCCTGCTCCAAAGCTTTATTCGCATGATCCGAACCATCTACAGCCACCAATAACCGTTTCAGCATCTTACTTCCTCCAGTCTGTTTATAAGCACGTTATTTTTTGTTAGCTTCTTCCCCGTAAAGTTCTGTTTCCATAATGTATCTGCAAAATCTGTGCCGTCTGCACATGAACTCCGATCAGCTGCGCGACGGTCTATGAAACACATGCGAATTTATCAATGAGTGGTCATAGACGCATTTTTCAATTGAGTTGTAATTGAAGCATTTTATCAATGAGCTGTGATCGAAGCCTTTATCAATGCGCTGTGATTGAAGCATCTATTTCCCGCAGGTGACGACGACGCATCAGCAATACAGCAACGCCAATCAGCACCATCAGCGCACCGAAATAAAACGGTGTTTCCGGCAAAAACCATTCAGACAGTTTCCCCGCAAGCCATGGCGCCAGCGCCCCACCCATAAAACGTACAAAGCTGTATGCCGCAGATGCCACGGAACGCTCCACTGGAGCAGCCTCCATCACTGCTGTTGTAATCAGGGTATTGTTAATGCCGAGGAAAATACCAGCCACAATAACCGCAACGATAACGGTAACCGATGATCCCATCACTGTCCCCACAGCCATCACCAGCAGGTCAATAGCAAATAAGGTCAGCATCACACTCATGGAGGGTACTGAACCAAATCGGCGCTGCAGCTTCGGTGCCACAAAAACAGACGTAATGGCCAGCATCAAACCCCATCCGAAGAAGACATAGCCGAGACCATGCTCGTCGAGTTTCATGACATAAGGCGAATAAGCCATCAAGGTAAAGAAACCAAAGTTATATAAAAAGGCGGTAATCGCCAACGTTTTCAGTGAAGGGTAACCGAGCGCTTTGAACGGATCGGATAATGTGCTGCGCGTTTTGGGTTTAGCCATTTTGGGCAGCATAAACAGAATGCTGATAAACGCAATTGCCATCAATACCGCTACCCCGTAGAACGGGCCACGCCAGGAGATTGAGCCCAGCTCACCGCCAAGCAGTGGACCGACGGCAATTCCCAGACCGAGTGCTGCTTCGTATAAAATAATAGCCTTGGCCGTCCCGGATGTGGACAAGCCAACAATGGCTGATAGCGCGGTGGCAATGAACAAGGCATTCCCGAGTCCCCAGCCCCCGCGATAACCGACCAGCGCTCCGACGGTGTCAGACGTTCCGCCAAGGAATGAAAACACAATGATCAGCAATATGCCGCTAAGCAGTGTCCATTTCACACCGATTCGGCTGGATACCACACCCGTGATCAGCATCGCAATCCCGGTTACCGCGTTGTAGCTGGTAAACAGCAGGGACACCTGACTTTTGGAAGCATGCAGCTGATCTGCAATGGCTGGCAGGATCGGGTCTACCAGTCCGAGTCCCATAAACGAGATGATACAGGCGAAGGCTACAGCCCAGACCGCACGGGGCTGGGATAGCAGACCTCCACGTGATGACGGCAGTTCGTCAGGCAGTGATGGTTCTCTTTTCATAAATTGATTCCTCCAAGGTTACATATTTTGTTTGAACACTCATTCTGCAAGTATGAAAACAACTGAAAATTTCGAAATTATCCTTCCCCATTTTCAATAAAAAAGATACAAAAACGACACAATAACACCGTCTATCCGGTGTGTGCCTCAACTTACCTATCCCTACTCTGCTTCCAGGCTCATAACCAGCAGGTCCAGCAAAGGATGTTCAAAGTTATAAATGCAGTCCATATTCCCCTTCTGATGCATTCAATATATTACGACCCACCCGGGTCATTGCCAGCTTCTTGCTCACCATTCTGGCGAGTATGGCTCTGCAGCGTCTGAATGCCCGTTCTAACGCGCTCACGCAGCTCCTGCAGTTCGTGCTGTACGGCATGAATGCTCTGAAGCTTCTGCTCCAGCAGCTGCAGCTGGCCGTCCAGAGTCGCCTCCATTCGAGTGAGCTTTTCGATCCGCTCCTTTACCTCGGTTGTCTGCTGGTAGTCAAAGCGCTGCTCATTCAGCGCATCGGCAGTGGCTACATAAGCATGAAGCTCCTGAAGCGAGAAGCCCAGCACCTCTTTGGCACGAACCACTTTTTTCAAATAGTCGATGTCCTCCCGGGTATACAGCCGCGTACCTCCATCTGTCCGCTGAGGTGAAGGCATGACACCAATCTCTTCATAATATCGAATGGTACGTTTGGTCAGTCCGCAGGCTTTGGCGACATCATCAATTTTGTACATGCTCATGCGCCTCAACTCTTTTCATATGTCATTAATGTTATGTACATAATTATATATAATATTGACGTTAACGTCAACGTAACATTTTCTCCAATAGTATTTCTTCATCTGTTGTTTCTTATAAAATTTCTAAAATAGAAAAAGACCCGCCTGAGCGGATCTCTTTATCTCTACGTTCGAATATAAGATTATGAATTTCTTGAACTTCTAAACCCCTTCGCTCTCGCTGCCCTGCTTGTCCTGTTTGTCCATCTCCCGCTGCATTTGCTTCAAGCGTCCTTCCACCCGGGTGAACAGTCTGATCGTATAAAAGACGATTGCAATCAAACTCAGCACCAGTGCGCGCACATCGGTAAGCCAGAAACCAATAACACCAAAAGCGGTAATGATAAAACCAAACTGCATCATCAGAGCCGAGCCATACCGCTGTGCCTCTTCCCATAAAGCAGGGTGACTCATCGCCCGTGGTGTCCGATATCCATATATTCCGTTAATTTGTTTTGGCGGCTTCTTATACACCATCAATCCCAAAATGAAATAACATACTCCGCATATCATGCCCAACCATGCTCCTGCCAACATGCTCGCCCCTTCTCTTTAACGTTCAACCAATATTATTCACCAGCCATTAAAAATTAAAACAGCTCTACGTATATACGCAGAGCCGTGCTGTACGTTTCACATATTTTAAACGTCCTTGATCCGAAGAACCCGCATTGCATTGAGCACAGCCAGCACCGTAACACCAACATCGGAGAATACCGCTTCCCACATCGTTGCGATCCCGAATACACCGAGCAGCAGGAAGATCGCCTTAACCCCGAGCGCAAATCCGATGTTCTGCCAAACAATGCGGCGTGTACGCTTCGCAATGCGAATCGCACTGGCAAGCCTGGACGGTTCATCTGTCATAATGACCACATCAGCCGCTTCAATTGCCGCATCCGAACCAAGCCCGCCCATGGCGACACCGACATCGGCACGAGCCAATACAGGTGTGTCGTTAATGCCGTCACCGACAAAGACCATTTTTTCCTTAGGCAATTTATCTGCTTCCAGCTGCTCCAGCCGTTCAACTTTATCCTGCGGCAGCAATTCGGCATGAACCTCATCCACACCAAGCTGATGACCAACCGCTTCCCCGACCGCTCTCGCATCTCCCGTCAGCATCACTGTTTTGCGAATGCCCAGCTGCTTGAGCGCCTGAATGGCCGCTGCTGCATCCTGCTTCACTTCATCTGCAATGATGATATGACCGACGTACTGCCCGGCTTCAGCAACATGCACGATTGTTCCCGCAGTTTGCGGCTTCGTAAAGGCAATTCCTGCCTGCTGCATCAGCTTCGCGTTGCCTGCGAGCACTTCCTGTCCGTTCACATGAACTTTGATTCCATGTCCGGCTACTTCATCGTAGCCATCCACGCCTTGCAAGGGAATGTCTTTCCCCCATGCTGCACGAATAGACTCTGCGATCGGATGATTCGAGTTAGCTTCGGCAATCGCGGCCAGCCTCATTAATTCTTCTTCCGAACGCGCACCTTCAGGAACCACCGCTGTGACCTTGAAAACACCTTTGGTTAGGGTACCCGTTTTGTCGAACACCACCACTTTAACGTCATTCAAAGCTTCCAGGTAATTACTGCCTTTGACCAGAATACCGTTTCGCGAAGCGGCACCAATACCACCGAAGAAGCCCAGCGGAATGGATACAACCAGCGCACAAGGGCAGGAGATTACAAGAAACACAAGCGCACGATAGATCCAGTCTGCAAACGTTGCACCGCTCAGCAGCAGCGGGGGAACCAAAGCGATGAGGGCCGCGAGAATGACTACAACAGGTGTATAATACCGGGCAAACTTGCTAATAAAATGTTCCGTTTTCGCTTTGCGGCTGCTGGCGTTCTGCACCATGTCGAGAATTTTGGATACGGTAGATTCACCGAAGGTTTTGGTGACCTCGATCGTTAACATGCCGTTTTTGTTCACAAAACCGCTGAGTGCATCACTACCCGGCTTCAGCTCCCGTGGAACGGATTCACCTGTCAGTGCGGATGTATCCACCATGGATTGACCTGCTTTGACGAGACCATCCAGAGGCACGCGTTCCCCGGCCTTCACCACGATATGGTCACCAATGCGCACTTCTTCTGGAGAGACACGCCGTATCTCTTCCCCCGCGCCGGTAAGCACGTTGGCATAGTCCGGGCGAATATCCATCAGAGACTGGATTGACTTGCGTGAGCGATTAACCGCCATCCCCTGAAACAGCTCACCGAGCTGATAAAACAGCATAACTGCAACACCTTCCGGGTACTCACCAATCGCAAACGCCCCCAGCGTCGCCACAGTCATCAGGAAATATTCATCGAATACCTGACCACGGATGATGTTTTTGAAGGCCTGAAGCACGATATCTCCACCAGCGATAATGTAAGCTAATACGAACAGGGCAAGCTGCGCCCAGCCATCCAGCGGTGACCATATCGCTGCAGCAAGCAGCACTGAACCAGTCGCCAGACGAGTTAGCAGCGTTTTGATCTGCCCCGCTCCATGCTCATGTGAATGACCTAAGTGAGCATCACCGCTCTCTGCATCGCTAAGTGCGTGACTGTGGTGATGCGCATGGCTGTGATGTGTGTGATCATGTGCATGGGAATGAGCATGGGTCTGATGCTGATGATCATGTAACCCTGTTCCATGATCATGTGCATGCGCATGGCTGCCATGGTCGTGCGCATGTCCAGCGGTATGCTGATGTCCATGATGCTGGTGGATTCCAGAATGAGGCTGCTCTCTCCCCTGCTGTTCTTCACTATTAACGGTGGAAGCGCGTCCCAAGCCGCTTTGACCAGAGTAGCCCTGGCCTTTTTCCGAGATACGGATATGCGGCTCCAGTCGAAGCACCTTGCGTTTGGCTTCCTCCACCACCTGCTCATCCCTATCGGAAGTCGTGTACATCGATAACGTCTTGGTGACAAAATTAACCGAGCATTCGCTAATGCCCTTGATTTTACTCACGCCATTTTCGATCTTGAGTGCACAGTTAGCACAATCCAGTCCATCCAGCAGCAGTTCCCTTTTCACCTGTTCCTGTCCGGTTCCCATGTGATTTCTCCCCTTTGCAGTCCGTCAAAAGTTGAACTAAAGGTATTACACGAGCACTACGATGACAGAATTACCTGGAGAGTAGCGGTTATCCCCAAATTTCTTTGATCCCTTTCATCTTCAGAGGGAAATTTGGTGATAAGCGTATGATTCCGATGTAGCTTACTTTTCAGAAAGCTTTCAGGCAAGCACTCCGCTTTTCAGTTTTTTTCTGTCTTCTCGGTTTTTGTGTAAAAATAGTTCATCTTTTTTAATATAATTTTATATTTTATAATATATGATCAATCATTCATATGTTCATTTAACTTATTATATGCACGTTCAAACGGGAGTGTCAACACGAGTTATTGATTTTGGATACAGAATATGCTAATAGTAATCATTTCGCTTTAGGCGTTTTTTGGATATAATAGAGCTATCAGTTGTTAAACATAGGCGGTGATAAGAATGGAACAACCGGTTAAAGCTCCACATGAATGCGATGAGGCCTGCTCAGGCACAGAAGCCGATGTGCAAACCATTCGCACCTCTCTTATAGATCGGGAGACCTCTTCCGAGATGGCCGATTGGTTCAAAGCGTTTAGTGACCCGACACGTCTTCGTATTATTGATGCGCTGTTACAGAAGGAATTATGTGTACACGATCTGACCGTGCTGCTTGATATGGGTCAGTCAGCCATCTCCCATCAGCTGCGGTCTCTCCGCAATATGCGGATTGTGAAGCGGCGCAAGGAAGGCAAGACGGTGTACTACTCTCTGGATGATGCTCACATTGAGCAGATTTTCCTGCAAACGCTCCAGCATATCAAACACGGCTAGGCCGCTGCCAGCCTGTTCATACCAAAGAACCCCCGTCTCTCGGCACGCCGATGGATGGGGGTTCTTTGGTTGTAAGGGAACCGTTTTAAACAGAATATCAACGATTTTGAAGCAGAGCCTCACTCCCTACAGCAACGTATTGTTGTTTGGATCATACAGACCCGATTTGTCCTTAAACAGATTGAAAATGTGGGATACGACCACTTTAAGCACCGCATACCCCGGCACAGCCAGCAGCACGCCCACAACCCCGAACAAATTACCTGAAGTCAGAATGACAAAGATGATGGTGATCGGGTGAATTCGGAGTGTTTTACCCATAATCTGAGGCGAGATGAGCTTGCCTTCAATCAGCTGCACAATCGTCCATACGGCAATCATTTTCAGCAGCATCACTGGCGAAGTGACGATCGCAACGATGAGCGCAGGTGTAATGGCAATCGCAGGCCCCAGATAAGGAACAACGCTGGTAAAGGATGCAATAATCGCAAGAATCAAAGCGTAGTCCAGACCGATAATCATATATCCGATGTAGAGCAGCCCCCCGATACAGAAGCTGACGATAATCTGTCCACGAATGAACGAACTGATCTGATGGTTGATATCATGAAGCACATGCATTGCACCGGTACGGCTTTTGATCGGCAGAAAAGATAAAATTTTGCTCGGCAGCTTTTTGCCGTCTTTGAGCAGATAGAACAGGATAAACGGCACCGTTACAATGGATAATACCGTCTCGGTAAATGCACCCAGAAACCCGCCAAGCTTCGTCCAGGTCGAATTGAGAATCGCGGTTGCTTTCTCGGAAATCGTACCCCACCAATCCTGCCAGTTCATGTTGAGGGTATCCTGTACCTGGCTGAACAGCTGACTGCCTGTCAGTTGCTCAAATTGATTTCTTACCGTTTCACTGTAGGCGGGGAAATTGGCGATCAGCCCCATAATCTGATTGCGAATGACCGGTATAACGGCCAGCACCACAACGGTCAGAACTCCGCCAATCGCGAGATAGAGTATCAGAATACCCCAGCCCCGCTTGATTTTCCATTTTTCCATCACATCAACAAGTGGATTCAACAGGTAATAGAGTATGCCCGACAAGATAATTGGAAGCACAATCGTTTTGATCAGCACCACCAGCGGGTGAAACACAAAGGATACTTTGGTCAGAACCATAACGTTCAGTCCAACCAGCAGCAAAATTAACAGAAACAGCACAAATTTATTGTTAAGAAAAAATCGTTTGAACCGGTCTGGCCAAACACGCGGTTGCTGCTCAGGTTGCTCCATAGGCTTGTCGTCCTCTCTCATATGTAACTTTCTTCATTTGCTGCTTCTCAATATATTAATACAGAATCTTCCTGCTGACGAGTAGTATAGATCCTACAAGCACCTGTTGCCAGCCAAATTATGTATAACACACATAACTTATACGTCTCACCCGTCCCCGGCGTTTCATATTCGGCAAGTACCGTCATTTTACCCCAAAACGACCACCCTGCCTCACTATTATCTCTTGAAAAATTTTCCTGTATATAAAAACGGCCCGCCTCTCTCGGAGACGAACCGTCTGTCTGCTGCCGGATGCTGTTCGCAACCGGCTGCCAAGCAATTTCTTATGCGTTACCCGCCAGCTGCGCGATCAACTCGTATGAATGCAGCCGCGCCTGATGATCATAGATCATCGACGTAATAATCAACTCATCCGCCTGGGTCTGGCGAATAAAGGATTCAAGCTGACCGCGCACCTTATCAGGCGATCCGTTCACGGCTGCCTTCAGTGTCTGGGCCACTGCCGCTTGTTCGCGGCCAGTCCACTTGCCATCCATTACCGCTGGCGGCTGTACAAGCCCTGTCGTACCCCGAATGATATTCAGAAACTGCTGCTGCATCGTTGTTCCGAGCCACGCTGCTTCTTCATCCGTATCTGCCACCACCGCGTTTACACCTACGATGACATAAGGCTCCTTCAGGTGCTCGGACGGCTGGAAGCTGCTGCGATACGTATCCAGAGCGATACGGGTATAATCCGGGGAGAAATGGCTGGCAAAAGCAAAAGGCAAGCCCAGCTGTCCTGCGAGACGAGCGCTGAAATCACTGGAGCCCAGCAGGTAAATCGGAATATTCAGCCCTTCGCCGGGCACTGCCCGGACCGGAGCATGATAAGATGTTGCCGAAGCATCGAAATATGCTCGCAGTTCTGCCAGCAGCTCGGGAAAATCCTCCCCACTGTTCAGGTCTTTGCGCAGGGCCAGTGATGTGCGGCGATCACTGCCGGGTGCACGTCCAAGCCCCAGATCAATGCGGCCTGGATAGAGGGATTCGAGCGTACCGAACTGTTCGGCGATCACAAGCGGCGCATGGTTAGGCAGCATAATGCCCCCGGACCCTACACGAATGGTTTTTGTTCCACCTGCCAGATGTCCAATCACCACGGATGTTGCAGATGACGCGATGCCAGGCATATTGTGATGCTCAGCCACCCAATAACGATGGTACCCCCAGCGCTCGGCATGCTGTGCAAGCTCCAGACTGTTGCGAAGGGCATCCGCAGGGGTTGATCCCACGACGACCGGTGCCAGATCAAGTACAGATAGTTTAACGTCCGTGATATGCTCTTTATGCTGAAGTTGGTGTTGGTTCTGTTCGTTACTCATGTATAATAATGCTCCTCTATGATTATATTTTTGTATATCCAGATATATAGATGTAAAAAGATGAAAATAGACTTTGGCTCGAACGAAGTTGCTCCAGCTCATGCACATACATCCCACATCCGTCCGTGACAGCGATGGAAGCAGGCTAAAACGATGATGTTAAATGTTTAAAGTATAGCCGTTCACATCCGGAAGGAATTCCTAGCTTGCTGCAATTGCATCCTGACTTCCGTTCCGGCATCCGGCTTATAACTCGTGCCGTACGTACTCCGCAAACGCCTGAATCGTCTCCTCGTTACGGCGATAGTACGTCCATTGTCCTCTGCGTTCCGATAACAGCAGTCCTGCCTTGAGCATCGTTAACAAATAACTGGAGATCACAGACTGAGCCAGTCCAGCCTTCAGTTGTATCGTGCCCACACATATGCCGCTCTTTCCGCCATCCGGATGCTGGGACAGCTCAAGCGGTGAGAAATGCTGCTCCGGGTTTTTCAGCCACAGCAGAATCTGTCTGCGCGTCTCGTTCGATAATGCTTTGAATATGAGTATAGGTTCCATGGCTCGATTATACCCCCTTTTGATCCTTTTGCCAAACGCCAGAAATAAACAAAGCCGACTCCTCAAGAGCCGGCCTGATATTTCAGCTTCGCTGCTACTATCTTAGAAACGGGTTGTTACCGCCTGTTTCACTTCATCCAGCATCGCCTGGTATGCAGCAGCATCCAGATAACCGATACCGCCGAAGAGCAGATGATCCACTGGCTCAATGCCTACAAAGTCAAAGATGCCTGTGTCCGAAGTCAGCTTCAGCGCATTGGTCATTCCGATTTGATCATACACATCCTTTGGTGTTCCGTGTGTGCTGATCATTAGACCTTTTTTGCCCGTCAGAAGCTTCTCGATCCCAGCTGGACCTGATGCGTAAGCGAAGCCGTAAGCAAACACCCGGTCAACATAGCCTTTCAAAATTGCTGGCAGACCTGTCCACCAGATCGGATAGATGAACGTAATTGCATCCGCCTCTGTCACATACTGCTGTTCTGCTGCGATATCCTGCGGAGTCTGTCCTTCACGCATGGAAGCTGTATCGGCCTCCGTAAGCACCGGCTGGAATCCCAGCTGATACAGATCACGTACAACAACCTCATGACCTTCTGCCTCCAAAGCAGTTACCGCTGTATTCAGGATGGCGTTGTTAAAGCTGTCTGTGTGTGGGTGTGCGTAGACGATGAGATGTTTCATAAATGTTTTCCTCCTTATTAGTTAACAATATTAATTCTTGGTGTTCTAAAAATCTGGCTAAGCGGCTGTTCGCTTATACATAGACATCTATGCATAAGTTTAAAAAAATACCTTCTGCCCTTCTATAATGATCTGAGCAGAAAGACAGAGCTGGCAAGACGGTTATAAAGTTTAGTTATAGCCGCCTCACTATCATGGACAGTAACTGCTCCAATTGCTCTGATTGTTCTTCGGACAGATCAGCATAGATGATCTGGTTGATCTGATCTGACACTTCGCGGAAAATCGGCTCCAGCCGCTTCCCCTGTTCCGTTAGACGAATCATGGTTACTCTGCTGTCATCTGCGCTCTTGCTGCGTTCCACATACCCCAGCTTCTCCAGCTTGTTCACAAGCACCGTAACTGTGGGCTGCGTTCGCTGCACACGTTCTGCCAGCATTTTGATGGATAACGTCTCTTCCCGGTACAGAAACATCAGAACATCTCCATGAGAAGGTACAATTCCCGTAACCTCATGCTGCTCAAGTTCATGAACAATGCGTTTGTTTACGTGATCTCTGATCCGTGCGATCATTGCAAATGCGTTGTATTTTAACATGACTTCATTATACATAGATATCTATGTATTTTCAACTGCTTTTTTAGAATTCATGAATTGTGATGCACAAACAGCTCTTGTTTTCCATACACGATGGTATGCGAGCAAGAGCTGCGTTTCGTTTCGCTGGTTGCGTTTAGTAATACTTACTCTATCCAGTGTGTAATCTGCTCAATAGACTTGCGTGATTTCTCGCGAGGGGGCTCCGCCGCACGATAACCAAAAGCAGCCATGACCGAAACATCCCATGCACCGTTCTCCAGCAGCCCGGCCTCCTCCAGAATACGATGCACCTCGGCATAGTTGAAGCCCTCAATTGGACATGAATCAATGCCAATCTGAGCGGCAGCAGTCATCATATTGCCCAGCGCAATGTATGTCTGCTTGGAGGCCCAGTCCAGCAACGTTTTTGGATTTTGCAGCAAACCCTGATTGTTCTGGAACTTGCCGTAAGCTGCACTCGTCAGCTCAAATACATCATCGGGCATGCCCTTGATCTCTTTCAGCATGTATTCTGCATAAGGCGAGTTGTAGCTTGCATCCGTCCGGGCCAGAATGACGATAAAATGGCTGGCTGTTGCCAGCTGCTTCTGTGCACCGGAGGATACCTCGGATAACCGCTGACGGAATTCCGGATTTTGCACGATCAGAAACTTCCAAGGCTCGAATCCAATGGAACTTGGCGATAAACGGCCTGTCTCCAGAATAAACGCAAAGTCCTCTTCTGTTATTTTACGCGATGCATCAAATTGCTTCGTTGCATGACGGAATTGAAATGCCTGCAAAATCTCTTCTTTTCTCTTCGCGCGTACAGTATTATCCATTCTCCCACGTCCTTTATCTGTATTTAGATATAAACTAATCAAAACAGAAACTCTCTCTATAGTGCTCGCTTGTATCACAAACACCTGATATCAGTTTAGTATTTATATTCACTATTTGGAAGTACGCTCTTCTCTAGTGACCATGGTAACACGTCCATCTTCCTTGTAACGAACCTGAAAAACATCCTGATCTGCATCACGTTTAAATGTAACTATACCTAATTCTTCAGCGTTTCTGTGCAGCTTATAGTCTTCCAAGTCAACATTGAAAATAGCACTCGCAAACGGCTCAATCTCTTTTCTTAGAAGATTTTCATCCATGTTTAGTAATCGCTCCTGATAAGCTTCCATCTCTTCTGGGCTGTTTATTGCCGGCTGTCCATAATCATTAGCATCTGCCACCATGAATCTCCGTCCAGTTGATGTTTCTGTTATTTCCACAAAATAATTATCATTAAAAGAGAAGAAAGTTGAATCTTCTCCAATCTCATCATCTTTATCTCGACTAGCGTGTTGCAGATATAAGCCAGTCTTACCTGAGAATACCTCTATTGCTTTTTTCGCATGCGCAAGTGCTGTCTGGGATATCTGATCGGATCTTAGCTCTCCCGCAATGGAGAGCGCCTTATCCTGCTTCCAGGTAATCTCTCCGTAGCTGACATCATCGCCTAACTTCAATACAGTATAGACCGTTGGCACGACTTCCCCCTGCTTCATATTCACCCATCTGTTAACCCGCTCAGGTTTAAGCGTTGGAATGCTGCCGATGCTCTCCAGAAGTGATGGAACTTGACGTGAATAACGATGCTCCAGCTTACTCGGCTGCAGCTCGGCCCTCATCTGCACTTCACGAAGATTCCCTGTCTTGGCATCCAGCCAGATTTGGGCGTAATCTGCATCCTTCTCCTGACCTGCCTCAATGTAAATTCTTCCAGACACCGGCAGCTCCTGCACCTTGGTAATACGCAGCTGTTTGCCCAGATCATCTCTCAGCGTTACTGCAATATTTTTTTTCATTTTATCGGTGAGTATATCCACATTCAAGTGATCTGAAAACAGCAGCGCCGAAACCGGATGAATCTGTTCTATTAACGGTTTAGCCAGTTGCCCGTTATCCCAGTTCCACAGGAACATCCCGCCTGCAATCACCAGTACGCCCATACTTGCAGCAAGGATACCTCTACGGATTTTGCTAAGACGCTTATGGCTTGATACATCTTGCGTTGTATTTATCGTTGATTTAATAGCTCTATTGGTGGTTTCATAGTTGGTTTTATCGGTAACTCTATCTGCAGATCTTCTGGATAAACCCAACCGGCTCCATGCTGAAGCTGATCGGCTTATTTTCTTTTCTTCACTGATCGCTGATTGTATTCTTTCCACTCGCTGCATCACCTGATATTTATGTTCTTCTGTGAAAGGAGACGCTGCAAACGGCCCTTTACGAATTTCCTCTTCCCACTTCGCATCCTTATGTTTCATTCGATCATCTCCTCCCACTGCTTGCGCACCTTATTTTTAGCTCTGGATAACCGCGATTTGACCGTGCCTTGACTGATGCCTAACATATCTGCGATCTCCAGGGTTGTAAGTTCATACCTCACATGCAGTAAAAGAATCTCCCGAAACTTCTCCGGTAGCGCCAGTACGATATTCCAGATTTCATGCATATGCGCTTTACGCATAACCTCCACTTCGGCAGACGGGTGGGAAGCTGGTTTTTGTGGCATCATCTGTCTTAAACCAGGGCTTGGCGATTCCGAGTCCAGTGATAACGTCTCTCCCCATAAACTGCTTCGAAAAAATCGGGATTTGCGATATGTAAGCGTTGTATTTCTAGTGATCGTCAGCAACCATGTCTTGATCGAGCAATCTCCCCGATAATTGGCGATACCCGAATATGCCCGAACAAACACTTCCTGTGATATATCATCTGCCTGCTCCGCATTTTTAGTTAAAAAATATACGTAATTCCACACATCATTGCCGAAATCATCCATCATGCTGGCAAGTGTGTCATTGTCAATGGTCTGGGCCTCTGCCAGAAACGAATAGTCCAACGAATGTTCACCTCACTTAATAGGACTAACTCAGTTGTCACTTGGTTCCCTAAATTGCACTTTTTTTCTTATATTTTAGCAAAAATAAAAAAATAGCCTGTTCCACACGTTGAACAGGCTACATGTACACAAAAAAACACACCTGACATTCATCAGGTGTGTTTATGAGTTGCTTGGCGGCGTCCTACTCTCCCAGGACCCTGCGGTCCAAGTACCATCGGCGCTAGAGGGCTTAACGGTCGTGTTCGGGATGGGTACGTGTGG
>NZ_JACHKG010000027.1:0-70683 GCF_014203995.1 Paenibacillus sp. JGP012
TCGCGACGGACACCCTTGCCCTTGGCTAACAGTTCCTACTGCCAAGCCTGTAGCGGACTTTCACCGCCAAGTTATCGCCCGTGCCGGGCGCACTACAAAAGGGCTCCTGTCGTCAAGCCATGACAACAGGAGCCCTTCGTATAGCTATAGCGTTTTTCCCTAATAAACAAACTCTTTTTTACTTTTAATGAACAGACACTTCTTCACTTTCTGCCGACTCGGCCTTCAGCCCGGCTGCATTACATGCCGCAACATATGCCAGTCCTGCCGCCATCACGATATCATGATGTGTAGCCGTACCGCGGAATTCACGCCCCGCACGTTCGACCGTAATCACAGCTTCGGCACTGGCTCCCTCTCCGCCGCTGAGCGCATGCATCTCCATGTCTACAAACGTAATGTCATCTGAAATACACTGACCAATGGCCTGAATTGTCGCATCAACCGGACCGCTGCCAACCGCCGAATACGAATGTTCACCTGTACTTGTACGAATGCGTACCGCCGCCATCCGGTCTGTCATGCTGCCCGCCGTAACCTGCAATTCAACCAGTTCATAGTCCTGTGCCGGGATGTTCATCGTTTGGCTTACCATTTGCAGTAGCTGGTCATCACTTACCACCTTCTGTTGATCTGCAGTTTCTTTAAACACCTCGTACAGCTGCTCCATCTGCTGCTCATCCGGTTCGAAGCCGTATTTGCGTACCCGATCCTTCAAGGCATGACGGCCGGAATGTTTGCCCAAAATAATCATACTGCGCGGAATGCCCAGTGCTTCGGGGTCCATAATTTCATACGTATTGCGGTTCTTCAGCAGGCCGTCCTGATGGATGCCCGACTCATGCTGGAATGCATTACGTCCAACAACCGGCTTGTTATAGGCAATCGGAAAATGCATGGCACGGCTGATCTGACGGGAGGTTTCATACAGCTGATTGAGCTTGATATTGGTTGCTGCGCCGATCACATCTCCACGGGTCTCCAGTGCCATAATCAGCTCCTCCAAAGCACAGTTGCCTGTTCGCTCCCCGATTCCGTTGATTGTCACTTCAATCTGTGATGCCCCGTTAGCAATAGCCGCCAGACTGTTCGCTACAGCAAGGCCCAGATCGTTATGACAGTGAGCGCTATATCGAACCTGATCGCCGCCTCTTGCCCCCTCGCGCACTCGGCGGAACATCTCGCCGTACTCATGAGGAAGTGCATAACCAACGGTATCCGGCAGATTGATAATGCTCGCCCCCGCCTCAATGGCTACTTCAACCATCTCAATGAGATCATCCATTTTGGTACGCGCAGCATCCATCGCTGTGAACTCGACGATATCGGTAAACTGGCGTGCATACGAAACCATCTCCCGCGCCGTTGCGACTACTTCACTGCGCGGACGGCGCAGCTGATGCTCAATATGAATGTCGGACGAGGAAATAAACAGGTGAATTCGGCGCCGGGCAGCATCTGCCGTAGCTTTCACTGCAGCATCGATGTCTCCTTTGACTGCGCGCGCAAACCCGCAAATTTCCACCTGCTGCAATTGTCTCGAAATCGCCTGAACTGCCGCGAACTCCCCTGGACTGGAGATCGGGAATCCAGGCTCAATGACGTCAATGCCAAGCGAAGCCAGCTGGTGTGCCAGTTCAATTTTTTGCTCAGGCTGAAGACTCGCCCCTGGTGCCTGTTCTCCGTCACGCAGCGTTGTATCAAAAATTTCAATCATACGTTTGTTCGGATTGGTTGTCATATTTATCATCCTCCATTAAATTGTTTGTCTGTGCAGGGCCAGTAATGGAATTGCATCAAGTGAAATCCTCAAAGCACTCCTTCGTTGTGAACAAAACGTCCTGCTGTTGTTATATGTTTGCTCTCAAGGCTTATGTCCTAAATGTGGATTCAAAGTGTACGTCGACTTACACTCTGATTTGCTTCAGATGTTCTGATCAGTCTTGCATACTCCTGCTCCAACTTGCACCATATGGTTGTTACCTTTGCCCACCCTGCTGCCGGCAGCAAAAAATACAAATAACCCGCCATCTCATCAAAGAGACGGCGGGTTATTCTCCCCTCCGCGGTACCACTCTCGCTTGATGGCCCAGCTTGTGCTGACACCATCCACCTCGTGTTCTCCCAAATTCATTGTACCTTCGAACTACGCAGTTGTCTGCGAATCCAGTCCAGTCCATTCAATTCAAGAGAAACACCCTGTAACGGGGGTTAGCCGTTGCTTTGTACTCATGGACTACTGTCTACAACCGCTCCATTGTAAGGCAGGGCGTTCAGCATATTCCAGATTTCCAAAGCTCTGTTCCCGGGCGAGATTCAAACGATTCCAGCCACTGCGTCGCACCAACCCGCAGCTCTCTGAGCGCCTTGAACGTTCTACTGCTCCCGTTCATTACCTTTGCTGATATGGTTTTGCGTAATCAAAATCAAAAAAGCCTGCCTCTCCTGCATAATGCAAGAGACGACAGGCTGTTCACCTTCGCGGTACCACTCTTGTTGACTTCCCCCTGTTCAATTCCGCTATCTCTGGCACATCATGTGCTGTATGATATACAGTTCATTGAAAGGCTGAAAATCCCCTCGTATTGTGTATTGATTTCTTTAACTAAACGCAGACAGACAACGGAGCAACTCCGGTCCGGTTTACAAAAGAAAATCAATCCCAATGGCCCATTCACGGGGGCAAACCGTAACGATATACTGCAATTGTCAGCTTCAGCCTTAGGCTTCTTCCTGCACAGCTGCGTTCCATCGTTCCGCTTCCAGGTGAGTTTCAGGTGTCCTTTGTCTGCGTTGCACCAACCCGCAGCTCTCTAATGACCGGGAATAACCTTACTGTTCCTGTTCATTGCGTTTATCTGTTTAATTCATTCATCGTTTCAGGAGAACATCTCCTTAAATTTGTAACTAATATACATTCTTCTCAAACCGCTGTCAACTATTTATTTTGTGCTCAGGATTGTACCGACCACGCTTCCAGCGAAAGTCCAGGGTCTGCCTTCGCATCAAAATCAGTACCCTCGCCGCGAATCCATTTCAGATGAGCAGCCGCTCCGATCATGGCTGCATTATCCGTACAATATTCCATTGGCGGAATGACCAGCTCGAGCCCTTCCTTCGCACAGCGTTCCTGCAGCGCTGTGCGCAAGCCCCGATTGGCTGCGACCCCACCGCAGAGGAGCAGCTGACGCGAGCCATATTCACGCACGGCACGCACCGCTTTTTCCACCAGAACCTCCACTACCGCTTCCTGAAACCCGCGTGCTACTGCAGAGGGCTCCAAAGTTTCACCGCGCATTTTGGCCTGATTCAGTGCATTGAGCACCGCCGATTTCAATCCGCTGAGACTGAAGTCATATGACCCTGCTTCAAGCCACACCCTTGGCAAAGGTACAGCGTGCTCCGCTTCGGACGCCATACGGTCCACGTGCGGTCCACCCGGATAAGGGCAGCCGAGGGCACGAGCCACTTTGTCATACGCTTCACCCACAGCATCATCACGTGTGCGGCCGATCAGCTTGAACTTGCCTTCAGACTCCAGATGCACAAGCTCCGTATGCCCGCCCGACACCACAAGAGCCATTGCCGGATATTGCAGCTCCCGTACAAGGCGATTGGCATAAATATGACCGGCTATATGATGTGTGCCGATGAGCGGTTTGCCCAAGGCCATAGCGAGTGTTTTCGCTGCTACAATTCCCACAAGCAGTGCGCCGACCAAGCCGGGGCCTTGTGTAACTGCAATCGCGCTCAGGTCACGAGCACGAATGCCGGACTGTTCAATTGCCTGCTCCAGCATCAGTGTGATGACTTCAACGTGCTTACGCGAAGCCACCTCGGGAACAACTCCGCCAAACGCTTTATGTGTTTCCACCTGACTGGAGATCAGATTGGACAGCACTTCATGTCCATCCTTGACCACCGCTACCGATGTTTCATCACAGCTGGTCTCCACCGCCAAAATGTAGGATGGGGCGGAACCTTGCTTATCTATAAGATCGTTCATGAATCCTGTACGCTTCCTTCCTCTTCGCCGCTCCGGCTGACAGGCGGCAGTGCCGCCCACATGATCATTGCATCCTCTCCATTATCGGAGTAGTATCCTTTGCGCAGACCTGCCGATTCAAACCCTTTTTTCTGATACAAGTTCTGGGCCACAATATTGGATACTCTGACCTCCAGCGTCATTCGTTCCATACCGAGGTATGCTGCTGTTTTCATCAACTCGTCCAGCAGCTTCTCGCCCAGCTTGCGACCCTGATATGCTTTTCTCACCGCGATATTGGTAATGTGGGCCTCGTCCATAATCGTCCACATGCCTGCATAACCGATCGCTGTGCCGCCGTGCTCCATGACCATATATTTAGCAAAATGATTATTCTTCAGTTCATTGTGAAAAGCCTCTTCCGTCCAAGGGAGGGTAAATGCCTCATGTTCAATCTCCATCACATCGGGTATGTCTTCCACCGTCATGAGTCTGAACTGAAACAGATCGTCCTGTCCTTCCATCGCTGTGTTGCCCATCCGTTTTCCCTCTCCCTTCAGCCTTTGCGCAGCAGGTTCGCTTCCGCTTCGGACAGCTGGGTGTAGTTCGGCACCAAGGCATGTACGTCGTCACGCTGACCTGCAAGCAGCGCTTCGGCGCCAAGGCGCCCAATCCAGCGGCCCTCCAGCTCATACGGGACAAGCTGGAGCGCCGTTCCTGCGGGGCAGCGAAGCTCTGCCGCTGCTGCCGCATGCGGGCCCGTCTCGCCGACGATCCAGACGGCAGCGGGCCGCTCTTCCGGCGCCGCCTCCGCCAGGCGGGCGGCGAGTTCCTCCAGCCATCCGTCCATTCGGCGGATGGCATCCGGCGCCAGCCGGCGGGGTGCATCGCCGCCGGCGGAGGCGAATAGCGCGGTATAGGCTTGACCGCGCCGCGCATCCACGAGCGGAACGATCCAGTGGACAGGGGCGGCACTGGTGCCGCCCTGGTCCGCGGATGGCGTTCCGCCAGCCCCGGCTGCTGCGGCAGGCTCTGCCGCAGCTTGCGCCTTGGCGGCGAGGCCGCTGTGCCAGCCGCCCCAGGCGAGGGCCTGCAGGCTGGACACCCCGGCAACGGGGATGTCCCATGCCCAGGCCAGCGTCTTCGCCGCGGTCACCGCAATGCGGATGCCCGTGTACGAGCCCGGGCCAATGCCGACGGCGATGCCGCTCAGCTGGCCTGGTTCCGTGCTGCTCGCAGCAAGCAGCTGCTCCATCACGGGTACAACGTGTACCGAGTGATTTCGCTCGGCACGTTCATTGCGCTCCTCCAGCAGCGAGCGTTCCTCCATCACCGCTGCGGCCATCACCGCGGTGGATGTATCCAGCACCAAAAACCGCTGCCGCGGCTTATTTTGCAAATCTTCCATCGTTCCTTTTTTTTCGACTTCTCCTGCAGATCCCTGACTTTCCAAATCTTCAGTCATGCTTTTTTTCTCAACATCTTCATTCAAGCTCTTCTTTTCTACATCCTCATTCAAGCTCTTCTTCTCTACACCCTCATTCAAGCTCTTCTTTTCTACACCCTCATTCATCCTATAACTCCATTCTGTCTGAACTGTCGACACAGCGCGGCATATGCCTCGCCATACCCATCCAGTGTAATCGTTCGATCCTCCAGCCCCGTTGTCTCAATCTGCACATGAAGGTGCTCCTGTGGCAGCAGTTCGGGAATGATGCTGGACCACTCTACCAGACTAACGCCTGCCCCATAAAAATATTCTTCAAGCCCAAGCTCGTCCGCTTCTTCCAGGGAGATACGATACACATCCATGTGATAAAGTGGTAATCGCCCCTCGTATTCCTTAATTAGCGTGAACGTTGGACTGCTTACGACATCCCTTACGCCCAAATGCCAGGCAAACTTCTGTGAAAATGCGGTTTTACCCGCGCCCAAATCCCCGTCCAGTGCAATCACCATTCCAGGGTGTGCCTGCAATGCAAGTGCGGACGCAAGCGCTTCTGTATCTGCAAGGTTATGCGAGTGGTATACCCACTGCTCATGCGTCTGATTCAATATATATGCCCCACCTTTGACGGCTTCCCGCCTGAGTTCACTTTGACCCTTATTATATCGGTCCCTTTCCTCGCCCGCAACATCAAAGGGAACTGCTGGAAACCCTAGACATCATAACCATCTCTTTGGCCTTATCATGCAAAAAATCAAAACAAATAAACCGGTACCACTTCGGTACCGGTTGTTAGATAAGACTCAAGTTGGATCAACCAAATGTACGGTCATGATGATATCCTTTTACTAGACCTCTCGAGGAAACATCTACAGCTGTTATCAAGCAACTTCGCCCCAAAGTCTCCTATTCCTCCAGACGATCCACCCGTACAGTTTGCGTATTCCCCGGTCTGCTGCCTACCTGCACGGTGGCCATACCGTTTGCTTCATCTACATTTTCGATCCAGACAGGCTCTCCCTCAAGAGTCACCGCAATCGTGTCCTTCGAATCATAAATTGCTTTAGCTCGCTTGGCATCCATCATATTATTCGTAGTCTCCTTCCGGGTCTTCATCATGAGCTTCCTGAACCATCGTATCTGTCGTACTATCACCAATATAGCCGTTATCCTCCGTGACCTGACCTCCGCCTAATCCCTCATTGACCATTCGATCAATATCGAGCATAAACGATTCCCGGTCCAGCGGCAGCTTCTCCGATGTGACTGCTTCCCAGTTCACAGCCGTTGCAGGGGTATAAAATTCCTCCGCACTTTCGGCATCCTCCAGAGGATAAGGTGTAAATGCATGCTTGTGCGCCTCTTCCTCATCTCTCTTGTCCTTCATCATGGCACCTCCCCAGATTGGTTACTGTTATCATCCCCGACTCTTGCAGAACCATACAGGCGTAACGAGAAGTCCCCACATCACACATCATTATCATTCTGAACTGAACACATTATTATCATTCTAAACTTAACCTTCATCTCCAATGAATAACTCGGTACAATCCGCAAACACAGGACTATCCCTTATCTCAACTGACCATACTATGGTTAAAAAGAAATTCGAAAGGAGCGTCTTTATGCACACGGTCTGGAAAGGTGCAATCAGTTTCGGTCTCGTTCATGTCCCGGTCAAAATGTTCTCAGCCACCGAGGACAAAGATATCTCCATGCGATATATTCACAAGGTCTGCGGCAGTCCGCTTGCTTATGTTCGCCAGTGCCCCTCCTGCGAGGTTGATGTCCAGTGGGAAGAGATTACGAAAGGTTACGAATATGAAAAGGGGAAATTTGTTCTGTTCGAAAAAGAAGAACTGGAAGCATTAAACGAGTCCAGCAGCAAAACCATAACCATTCTGGATTTTGTAGATTTAACGGATATTGATCCCATCTATTTTCAGAAAACCTATTATCTCTCTCCCGATCAGGCTGGTGGAAACGCTTATCAGCTGCTAATGAACGCCATGCGTGATACAGGAAAAATCGGCATTGCCAAAGTCTCGATTCGTTCCAAAAGCAGCCTTGCCGCCATTCGTGTACTGGAGAACTGTTTGTCGATGGAAACCATTTTCTACCCGGATGAGATTCGCCCGGTATCCCAGGTTCCCAACCTTCCTGAGGTTCAGAACGTTAACGAAAAAGAGCTGACCATGGCCAAGCTGTTAATCGATCAGTTATCCACGCCATTCGAGCCCAGCAAATACACCGATGATTACCGGGCAAAGCTGTTTGAACTCATTCAGCATAAAGTCGCTGGAGAAGAGATCAAGATTGCACCTGCAAAACCTGAAGCAAATGTCATGGATCTGATGGCTGCCCTTCAAGCCAGTATCGAAGCGGTTAAGCCAATTCCTGCCGACCCTGGTACAGCGACGGCCAAACCCAAAAAACGTGCTGCGCGCAAAACAGCCACTCAAGCGGCTGCCGGAGGAGAAAACGATGCATCAGCTGCACCCAAACGCAAGAAAGCACCCGCCAAGCCAAAAGCATAACCTCTCTTGGAGAGCCAGCTTAACATGCGGATTTTCGGTAATGACTTCGGCAATTACTTTGGGTTGTATGTAACTTTGGCATGCAGCTATAGTATTTGTTTCAATACGGACCTCGGTACTCGCTTCGGTTCTTGCTTTGGTTTTGCTGTGAATTTGGTACGTAGCTTTGAAATTTAATTTAGTGCTTGCTTTGGTACCAGCTTTGGGTTTTACGGGCTTGGGTACTTGTTTTAGTACTTGTTTTAGTACTTGTTTTAGTACTTGTTTTAGAATTGCTCTAGTACTTAGTTTGGTACTTTGTCTGGTACTTACTTTGGGTTTTGCTACTTCGGTAATTCAGCTTCGATATGTAGCCTTGGTAAGTACCTTTAGTACGTAGCTTTGGAACGTTAATTTGGTGCTTTTTTTCTTGCTTAAAGTTCTATTATTAGGTACTTGCTTTGGAATTTACTTTGCAGCTTACTTTGGTACGTTTTACTTTGGTACGTTTAATACACTGGCCGCATCAAGTTGCAGTAAAAGTTAATTCTCGGTACAACTTCTACATCTACCTTTTCGAAAAGAAATTTGAGAACAGTTCTATGAACAGCTCTAGGCAAACAGCCGCTCTCTATATCACTGCGAACCTTTACTGCAACGTAATTAGTGCCGAACATATCTATGCATAACTTACCGCAATCTTAACGAACAGCGTATTCAAGATACATCAACCTCTCGACATCTCAAAAGCTTGAATTACATTAACATCCTTGAACATCTTGCGCAGCATCTTGCTTATGCAATAGCTACACGACATAACATCTTTTTAATGTCAGAACATGTATATCTACACGCTAACGAATCGTACAAGCCCTATTCCGCCCTTTTTAGATGATATAGAAATGTAACGATTCCTATAGACGCTATTCGCTGCAATAACAAGAAAAATCATGCAAAATGAGCACAAAAGGCAAATATAGCGTTCCTCAGAATCGTTACGTTTGTGATTGGATTAAATCAGGCCAAATAGCGCATTCTCGATTCGTTAGCGTTTACACCAACTTGTACCTGCTTGAAATACTTATATTCGCTTGCATGTTTCGCAACTTGGAAGAGCTCTCAATACGCAGTGCCCCTGTCTCATGACAAGGTGGTCAGCCACATGTGGTGTGCCTTCAAGCTCTGAAATGCATCTTTTGCCGCCTTTTCACCCCCTTCTGCGTCACATTCCTTTGACATGCCCGGCACGCCCGCGGGAGGTTAATGGCTTAGAGTAATATCCGGAAAAATCTGCATCCTTCAGTGTTTTCTGATAAACCCTACGTTTATCAGCCTTTTGGCTGATGAGCTTTTTTTGTGGTTATGATCTGAATTAGATAGCCATATAAGTCGTTAATTCTAAGTTACCGCGAAAATTACGTTGACGAACGCGAGTTTATATTTTATATTAACTTATGAAAAGTAACTTATTTATGTTTTGATAGCTGAGTTCCAGCTATTTCTTATCTGTTTTTTTACACTCACTCTCCAGAGGTTCCATAACTTTATTTTCGAATTAGTGTGGTTTCACCATTATTGGTGGTTCGACCTTTTTCCTTTACAGCTCAACTCGTATTGTATCAGTCCAACTCACATTTAAAGGAGGAAATCATCATGAGCACCACTTATCAAATTCCAGCAACTACCCATTTGGGTGAAGTCAGTCTGAAAATTAGCAATCTGGATCGTTCCATCCAGTTTTATACGGAGGTTGTCGGCTTAAAATTGCTGACAAGGCAAGATCAGGTCGCTACGCTGACCGCAGACGGCCTACATTCTCTTTTACGCCTTGAAGAAGTAAGCAACAGCATCACTTTGCCTGAACGCACTCATGCCGGCCTGTACCATTTTGCTATTCTCCTGCCTGACCGCAAATCGCTTGGACTTGCCGTTCGTAATCTCGTAGCATCGGGAATAGACATTGGTCAAGGCGATCATCTGGTGAGTGAAGCCTTTTATATTTCCGACCCTGATCTGAACGGAATTGAAATCTACGCCGACCGACCACGTGACACGTGGAGACGCGATGCCGACAATAATTACATCATGGCCGCTGACCCGGTCGATGTGCAGAGTCTGTTTGATCTTTCGGAAGATGCAACCTGGAGTGGTCTGCCTGCTGGCACGGTGATTGGTCACGTTCACTTCCACGTTCGCAGTCTGGAAGAAGCACGCAGCTTTTACTCCGGAATTCTGGGATTTGACGTTGTAGGCAACTTCGCCAATATGTCTGCATTATTCGTATCCGCAGGCGGTTACCATCACCATCTCGGGCTGAACATCTGGGCTGGTGTCAATGCTCCCGTTAATCCAGCGAACGCTACCGGCATCGACTATTTTACAATCGTGTTCGCCCATGCCCATGAAGCTGAACAGGCTGCGCAGCGTTTGAGTCAATCCGGCATTGAGGTTACTCATGATGGTGGAGTATGGTACGCGGCAGACCCGCAAAACATCGGCATCCGCCTGATTGCTGAAGCATAAGCTTTAACCTGCCACTTCACAACATATGCAGTGCCGAGCACACATTTCTCAAACATGTTCAGCGGCAGTAATATACGCATTCACCTGCTCGTTACTTACACCTACTTTCCTCTTACTCTTAGGATTTTTCCTGTCCATACAGGTTACAGCCAAAAAAGCCTGACCCTCATCTCTCACACGCTTTAGCGCCGAGAATGAGCGGTTCAGGCTTATTTCTTGATGGTTGATAAAAACAGAAGTATTGGCACATCCTAACTTAATCCAGACCATGACAGATGAAGGAGATTTAGCGAATGATTGAAAAGGGACGTTTGACCGTCAGGCAGCTTGCTTCGCTTATGTTCCTTTGCACAATCGGGGAGCAGATTCTTTTCTTCCCTTCCATGATCACATCTTATGCCAAGCAGGATGCCTGGATCTCCTCCTTAGTAGGCGTAGCAGGAGGAATGGGCGTGCTCCTGATTACGCTGGCTGTTTATAATATGAACCCGCGTCTGAATCTGATCGAACATGTATTTCGAATTCTGGGACCATGGATTGGAGCAATCGTTAGTGTGTTCTATATTTTTTATTTTCTAATCAGCTCATCAACCTTTATCCGTGAGATGGGCGATTTTATGGGCACAGAAATATTGAAAAATTCGCCGTTATGGGCGATACATCTGACTTTCATCGTTGCACTCGCATGGGGGCTGCGTTCAGGATTGCCTAATATCGGCAGAACTGCAGAGATATTTTTGCCTCTGGTCGTTCTATTTCTGATCATTCTAACACTCTGCCTGCTGCCCAAAGCAGAACTTGAGAACATAAAGCCCATTCTTGGACAAGGCCTTCTCAGCCCATTCCAAGGTTTTATTGCCGTACTTACATATCCATACTGTGAATTGTGCATTTTTATGATGCTTTTACCCTACACAGAGCGCGGAACCCATTTAAAAAGAGATTTTCTACTCATGGGTATGATTGGCGGTTTATTGCTAACCCTAACACTAAGTATATGTCTGCTCGTTCTGGGGCCCTTTCTGACAGAGCATCACTGGTTTACATCCTTTAACCTGTCCCGAATGATTAACATCGGAAATTTCCTTCAGCGGATTGAAGCTTTTATGGCTTCTGTCTGGGTCATCGCTGTTTTTTTCAAAACGGTACTTTTCTTCTATAGCTTTGCACTCGGCCTGGCTCACCTGTTTCGATTGTCCAGCTATCGAATTTTGATTCTGCCAAGTTCACTGCTTATATTAGCCTTCTCTCTGCTGGTCGCGCCGAATGAAACCTTTTATCTGAAAATTGTCATTCCGTACTGGATTGACTGGGATTTGACCTGCGGGATTTTCCTTCCGCTGCTGCTGCTGCTGCTCCATCATATGAAACTTCGTCTGCAAAAACAGTAACCCCTCCGCTCACTCGTATTAAATTCTGATTCGATGAGGTGAGGAAAGGACAGAATAGAAAAGGGTAGGGCAGGAAAGGAAAAGAAAGGAGTATTCCATGTTGAAGCCAGTCATTCCGTTCGAACCTGTATCCCGAGACACACTCCCTTCAGGTTCACAATGGGTTGCCCAGATTAAATGGGATGGTGTGCGTATGCTGGCCTATGAGGATGGACAGGAACTGCGTCTGGTGAATCGCAGGCTGCACGACCGCACCGTTCAATATCCCGAACTGGTGCAACCACGCAAGCTGTGCTCTGCCTCCTCTTATATTCTCGACGGCGAGATCATTGCACTAGATCCGAATACAGGGAAGCCTTCCTTTTATTACGTGCTTCGCCGGGATCGCATGAGCAGGCCGGATGGCATTGCACAAGCCGTACAGCAGATACCGATCACTTATATGGTATTTGACATTCTCTTTTATGATGGGAAATGGGTTACAGATCAAACGCTGGCTGCACGTCAGAAGTTACTGCATGAAGTGCTCTGCACAGGCCAGCATGTGCAGGGAGTGACGAACTCACCGGATGCAGCCGCCCTGCTCACGGTCATGAGACAGCACCAGATGGAAGGCATCGTATGTAAGGACCTCACCAGCACCTACGGAATCCATGGAAAAGATGCACGCTGGCAGAAGATTAAAATTATGCACGACCTATATGCCATGATTGGAGGCGTCACTTATCGCAGCGGAATTGTCAATGCCGTGGCAGTTGGTGTATATGACGGCCCTCATTTTATCTATATTGGTCATGTTGGAACAGGCAAGCTGAACTCCACCAGTTGGCGCGAGCTTACAGCGCAGATTCAGCCGCTCATTACGAACGACAGACCGTTCTATAACATTCCTGAGCGCAGTGCCGAGACGACCTGGATCAAACCTCGGCTTGGCCTCAAGGTGCAGTATATGGAACTGACTCATCATCGTACACTGCGTCATCCCAGCATTCAGACCTTCGCTGAGGTGACGCCCGAAGATTGTCCGATAAGCCAGCT
This sequence comes from Paenibacillus sp. JGP012, assembly GCF_014203995.1. Taxonomy (NCBI): domain Bacteria; kingdom Bacillati; phylum Bacillota; class Bacilli; order Caryophanales; family Paenibacillaceae; genus Paenibacillus; species Paenibacillus sp. JGP012. The sequence goes on from NZ_JACHKG010000027.1 coordinate 12,901, forward strand.
CGAACATTGAGCTATCGGGTGAATTTTGCCCATCATATCTGTCCTTAGCACGTTTACTATGTACATTTACCAATCGTTCGATAAACTGGAGGTGCTTCTATGCCACAGAAAGTTACAGGCTCCATTGTTATTGAGGGAGTGGAACTCACCGTCACCAATCCAGACAAGCTGTTATGGCCGGAAGCAGGTGTCACCAAAGCCATCTACCTGCAAAAGCTGGCCGCACTGGCTCCGTATCTGCTGACATATACACGCAACCGCTTGCTAACAACCATTCGGTATCCTCATGGCGCGGGAGGAACGTTCTTTTATCAGAAGAATGCACCGGAGCCCATTCCCGATTTTGTAGATACACATGAGCATGAAGGCATCCGCTACATCGTAATGAATGAACTCCCTTCGTTGCTCTGGCTAGGAAATCTCGCGGCCCTTGAATTCCATCCTTCACTGCATGCCATCAACAGCACACTTCCGTGTGAATGGATGATCGATCTGGACCCTTCCATAGAGCATGAGCCTCGAATCATGCAGGCCGCATTAATTGTAGGCGAAACATTATCCTCGCTCGGACTGCAATCTGTTCCGAAAACGTCCGGTGCCACGGGCGTTCAGATCATTGTGCCTATAACCCCAGGTGTGACATTTGACGAATTGCGGGATATTGGATACTTTGTCGGCCAATATGTTACGCAAAAGCATCCGGAATTATTTACACTGGAACGGCTAAAAAAGGACCGGGGGGATCGCATCTATTTTGATTATCTTCAGCATTATGGTGGCAAAACGCTCGCAGCTCCCTACACACCTCGTGCCAAGCCAGGAGGAACCGTCTCCACACCGCTGACCTGGGATGAGGTACGCCGTGATGCATCCATTCAGGATTATCATCTGATGAACATCATCGAGCGTCTGAACCAAGTTGGCGATCTGATTGCAGCCGTTCCTCCGCAGCGGGTCGAGCTGATCCTGAAACATCTGAAGAAAAAATAGCCGATACCCTGTCACTCAGGATATCGGCTATTTGTATGCCACATGAATTAATGATGAGCAAAAAATCGCTAGTGAATACCTTTTTTCTTGAAACGCCCGCCCTTCACATCGTGAATGTTACCAATAGCGACAAAGGCCTGCGGGTCCCAATCCTCAACGATAGACTTCAGCTTCGCCTCTTCCAGACGAGTAATGACAACAAAAATAATTTTCTTCTCATCTCCGCTGAAACCACCCTCTCCATCCAGGTACGTTACTCCCCTTCCGAGACGATCTGTCAATGCCGAACCAATATCACGATACTTCTCACTGATAATCCAGACGGACTTGGATTGATCCAGACCCTCATTCACGATATCAATCATCTTCATCGCGATGTAATAGGCAATCATGGAATACAAGGCGTTTGGCCAGCCGAAAACAAATCCGGCCCCAGCAAAGATAAATACGTTAATGATCAGCACGATCTGTCCGACAGACAGCGGTGACTTCTCACTGAACAGAATCGCTACAATCTCCGTACCGTCAAGTGAACCTCCGGAACGAATCACAAGACCTACCCCTACACCCAGAATCAATCCGCCAAATACAGCCCCGAGAAGCGGTTCGCCCGGTGTAAGCGCCGGAACTTTGTGAAGTAAAGATGTGCCGATGGACATTACAACGATCCCGAGCAATGTGGATAAGGCAAAGGTCTTGCCAATCTGCTTGTAACCCAGAATCAGGAACGGCAGATTGAGTAAAGTCAGAAATATCCCCAGCGGCAGATGGGTAAGCTCTGACACCATAATCGAGATGCCCGTGATGCCGCCATCGATAACGCCGTTTGGCACGAGGAACACTTCAAGCGATACAGCCATGAGCACAGCACCAATCAGGATCATGACAATACGCTGCAGAAACTTCAGCGTGAACACCGAGCTTTTGACGCCGCGGTCAGCTTGCTTGGCCGTTAATTCTTTCACCGTTACATTGGACACGGTATCCCCCCGTAAAATCAGAATGTGAATCCATTTTATATATCCATTAAATGACTCCACGGGGAAGCTCCATGTAGAAAACGAGCAGGACTTGATTCTGCATGTACTCTAACCCAACAGCCAAACAAGGGCATCTAAAGGCGATATAAAATAGATTCAAGATGTACTTCTTGCCGCATCACACTTCCAAAAGAGAGCAAAAGGGAGCCTGTTTTCCCGCAGACTCCCCTCCTTCGCCAAGACATGATTTATATAACTATTATATCATAAAAGATCAAACTGGAGCAAAATAGTTAGCAAAAAGAAGATAAATTCGAAAAAAGTGAATTTATCTTCAGAAATTTGCCCTAAATCGGCTAAAGAAGCGGAGAAAGCATGCGAGAAAGCATTTCAGCCCCTTTTTGCCAGCGTGAGCGATGTTGAAATTGCTGTGTGTCGATCTGACTGCATACCTCGAGATCACGTTCGAAATCCGCAAGCAGACGATGGATGGAAGAACTTTCGAACAATACCGCCGTTAGTTCAAAGTTACAGAAAAAGCTGCGCATATCCATGTTCGCTGTCCCTACCGTTGCCAGCAGCTCATCCACAATCATCACTTTGGCATGAACAAAGCCTTTCCTGTACTGATAGAACTTCACTCCAGCTCGCAGCAGCTCTTCAAGATAGGATAGTGATGCCAGGTGCACCAGCTTCGAATCCGATTGGTATGGAATGATAATCCGCACATCAACTCCGCTGACCGCAGCGGTTTTGAGAGCCTCATACAGAGCCGGGTCAGGGATGAAGTAAGGCGAAGTAATATAGATTCGTTCACAAGCAACCGAAATCGCTCCAAAACACATCTCCTGAATTGCATCCCAATCCTGATCAGGCCCGCTCCCCAGAATCTGAATACGTTCATCTCCGCTGCAAATATGCGGCGGGAACAATTCCCCAAGCTGCGGCTCCATCATTCGTTTGCCCGAGGCCAGCTTCCAGTCATTCAGAAACGTACTCTGCAGGAAATAAACCGCATCCCCTTCGATCTGTACATGGGTATCCCGCCAGAAGCCCACCTCCGGGTATTGCCCCAGATAGTCATCCCCCACGTTAATCCCGCCAACAAAACCCACCTTGCCATCCACTACGACAATTTTACGGTGGTTGCGGTAATTGACCCGGCGATCAATCGTTGCAATCAGCGGCGGCAGGAAAAAATGAAACTCCACGCCTGCGTCATGGAGCTTGCGGATAAAACTCCAGCTCATCTTGTGACTTCCTAACCCGTCGCAGATGAACCGTACCTTCACTCCCTCCTTCGCTTTGCGGATCATCAGCTCTTGAAACCGGGTACCAATGACATCATCGCGAAAAATGTAAAACTCGACATGCAGATGATGTTCGGCCTTCTCCATCTCCCTTAACATGGCTGCGAATGCCTCTTCGCCATTCGTAAGCACTTTACTCCGATTGCAGCCCGTAATGGGACTCTCGGACAGATGGGAGAGCAAATTAAACAGCCGATGCTGGTGGTTGTAACGATCCCCGGGCATCTGGGCAATATCATCGACAATGTGCGCCTGCTTCCAGATGGTTTCACGCATCTCCCGAAAGATCCGTGAGCCGCCCTTGCGAAGCTTTTTTCGTTTGCTGTAGTCCTGGGCTACAAAATAATACACGACGAATCCAATTAGAGGTACGCAAAACAATATAAACAACCATGCCACAGCTTTAGCCGGGTTGCGGAATTCCAGCAAAAGAATGGTGGCAGCCTGAAAAATAAATACAAGTAAAATAATGACCAGCCAAAACATGCGGCTCCCCCTCTATGTCATACTCTCTGAAGCTTTTTACCTTTTTTTTCATAAAAAGTAATATTTCAACCCGCATAGTTATGCACTTCGTTATAATTATGCCGTGCTTTCACTTAACCAGCTTTGACGATATTGCACACAGCTAATCATAGATACCCAATGAAGGTCATATTCGTAACGGAGGATTAGATAAAATTTTACATACCTCCCCTTCTCATTCTCTGAATTATCACTAAAACCTTGTGCTTGTACACTTTTTGTCTGCTTCACCTTTCCAGACTCTTCCTCTTTTCTTCGGGAAAGGTGGTCTTCTTACGTAAAATTAGATATAATACTCGTTAAAACTTATTACTTAAAAGGAGAAGAGTAGTGAATGGACAGTGAGAGGTATGCGTTAAATTTGGTTTTGGTTGCATTTTTGATAGGTTTATCGGCATTTTTTGTGGCAGTGGAGTTCGCTCTGGTACGGGTTCGTCCGAGCCGGATCGATCAAATGATTGCTGAAGGGAACAAGCGTGCACTTGCGGTAAAGCAGGCCGTTGCTAATCTGGATGGATATCTGTCTGCTTGTCAGCTCGGGATTACCATTACATCTCTCGGACTGGGCTGGCTTGGTGAACCAACGGTTGAGAAGATTCTCCACCCTGTGTTTGAAAGCATGAGTATCCCGGATGCGCTGGCTTCCTTCTTGTCATTTGTTATTGCCTTTGTAGCGATCACTTATTTGCACGTGGTTGTAGGTGAACTGGCACCAAAAACGATTGCGATCCGCAAAGCCGAGACTGTTGCACTGCTGACGTCCGGACCTATCATCTTGTTTAACCGAGTGATGTATCCTTTTATCTGGCTGTTAAACGGCTCTGCGAACCAACTGGTCAAACTGTTTGGCATCAAGCCTGCTTCCGAGCATGAAGATGCTCACTCCGAAGAAGAGCTGCAGATCATTATCAATGAAAGCTTCGAGAGCGGCAAAATCAATCAGGCAGAATTTGGTTATGTAAGCCGAATCTTTGCTTTTGACGAGATGCTGGCCAAAGAGATTATGGTTCCCCGGACCGATATGGTCTGCCTTTATCTGAATAAAACGAATGAGGAAAATCTTGAAATCATTCGAGAGGAACAGTATACCCGCTTTCCGGTAGTTAACGAGAGCAAGGACGACATTATCGGTATTATCAATACAAAGCAATTTTTCCTCGAGCTGTATGGCAATACAGAACCCGTGGACCTGTCTTCCCTGATTCAGCCCGTGTCGGCTGTTCATGAGACCACCCCGGTCAAGGACCTGCTCAAGAAAATGCAGAAGGACGGCGTGCACATCGCTGTGCTTGTGGATGAATACGGAGGCACCTCTGGTATTGTTACCATCGAGGACGTACTGGAACAGATTGTTGGCGAGATTCGGGACGAATTCGACGCCGATGAAGAGGAAGAAATCCAGATTGTGAATGAGCATTATGTCATTATGGATGGCAAGGTTTCGCTCTCGAAGGTTAATGATATGTTTATGTCTTCTCTCGATGCGGACGAGTGGGATACGATTGGCGGATGGCTTTACAGCCACCGCCCGGAGATGAATGAACAGGAAGAGTACGAGTATGAGAACCTGACCTTTGTCCTGCTGGAAAAAGATAAAAATCGTTTCTACAAGGTTGCAATCGTGCCTAAAGAACCGCTGAATATGTCAGATTACACGGACGAGGACGAGAAAGAAGCTCACGCATAATTCATATTGGAAAAGGTCTGTCCCATCGTCATCAATGACAAGAGGACAGACCTTTTTATGTTGATGCATGAAGCAGCCGCACCATCCATTCCTCTCCAGACACACCCGGCTTGCAGCTCATTTGTCCACTGCTTTATCCTCGACGATGCGATTCTGTATTTTACGGAATATAATCTTCAGAATCATATACAGCGGAATAATGATAATCATGCCGAGAATGTTACCCAGATCAGCTCCCACAAGCAGCAGAATAACTGTAGTCAACGGGTGGATATCGAGCTGTTTGCCATATACATAGGGTGAGATCAGATTATCCTGAATCTGCTGTGCGATGACGATAATAATCAGAGACCATAACGCCATCGAAGGGGAATCGATAAAAGCCACGATCACAACGGGAATTGCTGCCAGCAACGCTCCAACATAAGGGATAAAGTTCAGAATAATCGAAACCACCGTTAATAACAGCGCGTAGGGCAGGCCTATAATGATAAAACCGATAAACATCAGAATCCCCAGCGCCACATTAACAATCACCCGGCCCACGATATAATTGCTTAACGCCTCATCAATCTCATGAACCGTTTCTTCCCCGTCTTTTCGGTAATGTCTTGGCAGCAGCAGTGTCAGATTCGAACCGAATTTGCTGCCTTCCTTCAGCATGTAATAGAGCATGATCGGGAACGTCGCCAAAATAACGACCAGATTGGACACCACCGAAAATAAACCCGAGACATAATCGGTGACCTGCGTAATGCCCTGGCTTAGATACTGGGAGAATCTCGTAAATATATCCGAATTCTCAGGCATGTACCGGGCCAGGAAGCGGTTGTTCTCCAGTGCCTTGATCTGCTCTACCAGAGACGAGATCAGTGCGGGTGTATTTTCAATAAAATTCCACAGCTGCTCCCGCAGGGATGGCCACACCAGAACACTGAAACCTGCAATCAAAAGTCCTATAGCTACATAAATAATCAGTACCGACAGAGCACGCTTGATCTTGTGCCGTTCCATGAAATCCACGAGCGGGCGCAGCAGGTAATAGAAAAATCCCGCAATCAGCAATGGAATAATAATGATATGAATCAGAGAAGTCAGTGGGCGGAAAATAAAATTCACTTTATCTCCCAGATAAACGATCAGCAGAATCAAAATAATGGCTGTGCATACGCGGTAAAATTTATTGTTTATCAAGCAGTGTGATCCCTCCGTGCGCTGCCATATGAATTGGACTGCGGCGATAATATATATCTAGCTTTACAATACCAGTATGTACCCGGAATGAACAGCTATGCCTCAGGCAAACAAAAAAACAAAAAAAGAGGCAGGTGTTAACCTGCCACGTCTCTCTTGTTGAATACTACCCAGGATATCACCATAAAAATGACATAATATACGGCAAGCACCGCCAGAGAGAATCCTAGCGTCATGCCTTCACTGGGGCCGTTCATTAACCCTATATCCGATGAAGTATTCATATATTTGCTCAGATCCATATTGTTGAACAGAACATATTTGGCCCATGCATAACGGTCGGGATTAAAGATCAATGAGAATATGTTTTGCGTAAACATAATAAACAGTGACAGACCGATGGCAAGAGCGCCCGAACGAAATACCGAAGATACCATAAAGGCAATCGCAAGTGTAATGAAAAGATCAATATACAGATATCCCCACATCGTTAGCGCATTAGCTGCTGTTACTCCACTTCCTGCCGGTGCATCATGAGAGAACAGAATATACGAGGTGAGCATGGCCATACCGATAACCAGCAGTGTACTCAAAATACTGAAGCCCACTACAGTCAAATATTTGGAAGCCAGAATTTTGCTGCGTGACCACGGACGAATAAGCAACAGCTTGATCGTTCCCCAAGTGAATTCCCCTGCAACCGACTCCGCTGCGATCACAACACAGAAGATCGTGTTGAGGAAAAATGAAACCTGAACCGCCGTAACCGCTGCTTGCCAGTATATGATCTCACTCGACCCAAAGCCTTCCCGCATTAACACAGGCATCAATATCGAGATCAGTGCCAGAATAGCCAGCATGACCCAGGTACGTACCCGACGAAATACCTTCATGTTTTCATTCAGCAACAGCTTGCCAAAATGATTACCCAATGCTGCCACCTCCAGTTACCTGCAAAAATTGATCTTCAAGCGTACGCGTCACACTGCGAATGCTGTACACCTGTACCCCCGCCTGTACCAGCTTGGCATTCATTGCAGGAATCTGTTCACGCGATAGCGGCATAACGATAACATGGCTCTGGATCGTTGCCTCACCACCGAGAAGCTGAGCGGCACGTTCAGCATCATCAACTTCAAAGGCCACATCGATTAGAGCATCTGAAGTTTTTTCATCCCGCAGATTACGGACATCAATCAGTTTACCGTTCTGAATGATAGCAACGGTGTCACACATCAATTCCATCTCCGACAACAGATGGCTTGAGACAAAAACGGTAATTCCCTCCTCACGGGTGAGAAGCCGCAGATAGTCCCTGAGCTCCCTGATCCCTTGAGGGTCCAGACCGTTCGTAGGCTCGTCCAGAACAAGCAGCTTGGGTCTATGTAATATAGCCTGCGCAACACCAAGACGCTGACGCATACCCAAGGAGTAGGTTTTCACCTTATCATGAATGCGAGCACTCAGCCCCACACGCTCAATGGTCTCGGCAATACGTTCCTTGGTTACCCCTGGTGACATGCGCGCAAAGTGTACCAGATTCTGATAACCTGTCAGAAACTTGTACATCTCGGGATTTTCTACAATTGCCCCTACTTGAGATATCGCTTTTTCAAACTCATTCTTCACACTGTATCCAGAGATGAAAATATCTCCTTTACTAATGGACATCAAGCCTACCATCATGCGAATCGTTGTTGTTTTCCCCGCACCATTAGGCCCTAAAAAACCAAAAACCTGCCCCGGAGAAATATCCAGGGTCAGGTCGCTGACCAATGATCGGGAGGAAATGATCTTGCTGACGCCTTGAAGTCGGACAACCGGCTCCTGCTGCATTCCATCCTCTCCTTCATGGACGGACATGATTTATGCCCGTTTCTCATATGAACATAGTGTATCATAATCTTTAGTATATTGTCCTGCAAACTGGGTTTTTCCTTCACGTTTTGACTCAACTACACACGCTTCACAGCATCCAAGCGGCATTTCACTCCGGTAAAATCCGGTCCGAAACACGTGATTGCCTCCATAGCCCTCTTCCTTTCCGGTAAAGTCACTGGTGATCGGCACAATCATCCCACAACTGACACAGTAAAAGCGGCCCGTTTCATTCAATGGAATACCTTCCCCTCACAGAGAGCCTTTGGTCCCTGTTATTTGTCGTTAGGTGCTGAAAATTGATACATTTTGTATCCTAATTCGTAATTTACTTGACACCGGGACTATTGTCAAGATTTTCAAGCACAAAAACAGGATGAAATTCAAAAAAAACGCTATAAATGCGACAAAAGTCTCGCATTTATAGCGTCTGATTCGGGACTTATGATACGAATTGGTGTGGTTAACCTTCAAATATATTACGTTAAATGTTACATTCTCTACAAACTCATATATGTACAACGCTCTCTCATGCGGACGAAGCTTTGTCTTGCTTCCCCTGCTGTTCAGGATAATACCATAGAAGTGTCCACTGCTTTCCGTCCAGTACAAGATAACAAGTCTGAACCAGATCGAATTGACCAAATGTCCCCAAATACGTTTGGGTCACTTTAATTCGATAGGCTTCCGGAAACGGCTTCACGCCCTGAATGATCTCGACATCAAATCCCCGCTCCGGCGGCTCCATCTCTAATTCGAACGTCTGCACTCCAAAATGCTGCATAAAGATATGTGCTCTGTTCTGCACATAAGCACTTTTCGGGAATCGTTCCTTCATCAAAGGATGAAACAGTTCCCATGAGCTTCCGAAATCACCCGTTTGCTCGTATTTGTAAAACTGCTCTGCTGCAGCTGCAGCCTCGGCTGGTGCGTCCGCACGGAACAATGCCGAGCTTCTGGCAATCAACCATAACAAAAGCAGCACAAACAGAAAAAAGCCTATTTTTTGAAGCAGCGCATTTCGATTTCTTCTTCGCAGCATGTTCCAGCCCCCTTGTCCTGCTTCCTGCTACCCCATATGTATGATGGTTTACAAGCAAGTAGAAGCATTACGGAGCTGGAAACTGCATTTCCTGGGAAATCCTTTTTTATTTTCTCCTAAACAAAGCCCTGATTGCTGCATAAACCGCGATACCGAAACAGCCACCGATCAGGTCTACACCGACATCCCTGATCGAGCTTGTCCGTTCGGGACTGAATTGCTGAATATACTCATCAATGGAGGCGATAAGCGCAACCACAATTAATGCGAGCAGGATACATGTTCTCATATTCACACGCTTGTATCGCAGTCCGCCGTACACAAGCGCAGCAAGCACAGCATAAACAAATACATGTGCCGTTTTGCGAAAGAAAAACTCCACAAAAGCATATGGATTTTGCTTTAACGAATACTCATGCCCGCTATACGTAAATTGCACATCAGGCAGTATAAACCCGATGTGCATCTTCTGTGACAGTTTCTGGAGCCAAGGCTGTATATCCTGCTGCTGATAGGATTGTGCAGACATAGACCAGATTATCGCAATCCAGATGACAACCAGCAGCAGTCGCAAAGCACTTCTATATGAGTCTCGTTTTCGCTGATGCTTTTGTTTCCTCGTTTCCCACTCCTTCACCTTCAGCATTACTTTCATCACTTCCCCTGCTGGATGACACCACGTCAGACTCTTACTGTTCCATATGCTGCTTCAATATCCCGTGGATGCGCTCCTTTTCCTGCTGATCTACGATAAAATAATAAATACCGTTGATCTTCTTGCCCGTGCCTTTAATCTCTACTGTATCGATCTCTTCCAGATCACTCCGGTAATCCAGAATCAGCTCTTTCATCTCGTCAAACGTCAAGTCGGTTCTTACATGTGTTCCTAATTCATCCAGCATATTCTGAAGCTGCATCACACTGGAGAACTGCATTGTATTTTTCATAACCTGCTTTAATACCTCACGTTGACGATCATTTCTTCCCAGGTCACCCTTGGGATCATCGTAACGCATCCTGGAGAATCCGAGCGCGGCTGCACCGTCTAGGTGAATATTCCCCTGCTCATATCGCTTACCTTCGTAGTCAAAAGCAAATGGATTATTCACATTTACACCGCCGACCAGATCGATGATTTTGGAGAAACCCTCCATATCCACCTTCATATAATAATGAATAGGTATGCCCAGAAATTGCTCCACAGTTGCCAGCGACATATCTACGCCGCCAAACGCGTAAGCGTGATTGATTTTGTCCTCGGTGCTGCGACCGACAATTTCTGTCCGGGTATCTCGCGGAATATTAAACATAAGCACTTTCTTTTTCGCCGGATTCACACTTAATACAATCATCGTATCCGAACGTCCCCGGTCATGTGCACGCTCATCCACGCCAAGAATCAGTGCGTTGAAGGGCTCTTTGCGATTAAAATCAACCTGCTGACCGCCTGTGACATTCGTTACCGACACTGGTTTCACCGGATTACGCGGCTCATAGATCTGATCTGCTGTTGATTTGACCGATTGGTAAAGAACCATCGCATAACCAAATACCACGATTATAAACAGGGATACGATCCACACTGTCCATTTCATCCACTTTTTCATCAGATTTTCCTCGCTCGTATTTGTTATATTCACTGCCAGCTCAGATGATCGCTTGTGCTTTCCCCTCCAGCTTGGTCAGCCCCGGACGTCCCACTGAATAATATTGGAAGGCAGACGTTTGAATCTGTTCTGCACTGTACACATTACGACCGTCAATCATCACAGGCTCCTTCATCATTTGGGCTAACACATGGAGATCCACCTGAGCAAACTCCTTCCATTCTGTAAGCACACAGAGTGCATCTGCGCCTTGAGCAGCATGAAGCGGGGTATCCTGCCACGAAATGGAGGACATATCAATCTCCTTACGGAAATTATCCGTTGCAATCGGATCATATGCCTTAACATACGCACCCGCATCAATCAGGTGCTGCACAATATCGATAGCCGGTGCGTCACGAACATCATCCGTATCCGGTTTGAATGCCAGTCCCCAGACCGCAATTGTTTTACCTGTCAATGATCCAATGGCTTCCTCCAGCTTGTGGATCACTTGCATGCGCTGGTCCTGATTTACCTCTACAACGGATTTCAACATTCTGAAATCATAGTCCACCATACCTGCAATCTGGATTAATGCCTGCGTATCTTTGGGAAAACAGGAACCTCCATAACCGATGCCTGCCTTCAAGAAAGCCGAACCGATACGCTTGTCATACCCCATGCCTTCAGCTACACGGGTAACATCTGCTCCAACCTTTTCACAAATATTCGAAATTTCATTAATAAACGATATTTTGGTCGCCAGAAATGCATTGGATGCGTACTTGATCATTTCGGCTGAGCGAATGTCTGTGATAACCAGGTTGTTGGTTAACGGCCGATGCAGCTTCTTCAACGTTTGGATGGCCCGTTCACTGCTCGTTCCGATAACAATCCGGTCGGGATTCAGAGTATCCTTGATCGCTGACCCTTCACGCAGAAATTCGGGAACCGAGGCTACATCAAAGGGCTGGGAGGAAATGCTGCGAATCAGATCGCGAATACGGTCATTGGTGCCCACAGGAACCGTGCTTTTGGTCACGATAATTTTGTAGCTTTCGAGGTGGGTTCCGATCTCGACCGCCACCTGCTCTACATAACTCAGATTGGCCTCGCCGTTTGGCAGAGAAGGGGTACCTACGGCAATAAAGATAATGTCCGACTGGTGTATTGCCTCGCCGATGCTGGATGTGAACGATAATTTACCTGCCTGCATATTGGAAGTCATCAGCTCTTTAAGACCAGGCTCATAGATGGGAACGATGCCCTCATTCAGCATCTCGACTTTGGACTCGTTATTATCCACACAGATGACCTGATTACCGATCTCCGAGAAGCATACTCCTGAGACAAGACCAACGTACCCTGTTCCAATCACCGTAATATTCATCTTGTTTTCCCCCAATTCACGCAATTTTGTAAAATATCTTCCCACGCCATCTCAATACGCACGATATCCTCTTCGACCAGCTCACTACCCATCTGCACCTCGATAATTTCGAGCTCTGTCAATGCTTTTACGCTGTGCTTTCCACCTGCAGGGATGGAGATAACATCCCCTTGATGCAGTGATCTCAGCTCACCGTTGATAATGAGTTCACCTTGACCAGAAACAACGGTCCATACTTCGTTCCGTTTCAGGTGATACTGGTACGAAAAGTTTTTGTTCGGCTCAATGATGATACGTTTGGTCAACACCTCTTCGCCTTTATCATTGCGTGTATAATCAAGCACCCTGTAGCAGCCCCAGCGGCGTTCCTCATACATCGGGCGCTCTGTGCTGTCCTTCAGCACCTCTTTGATCTGCGGGCTTGCCTCTTTCTCGCTGACCAGGATGCCGTCGGGGCTTGTCGCTACAATCAGATTGGATACGCCCAGCACACATACCGGGATGTTCAATTCATTGATCAGATGTGTGTTTACCGTACTGTTTGTCATGACACCTTTACCAACAATCGTTGTGCTCATCTCATCCGTCAGCGTATTCCATGTCCCGAGGTCTTTCCAATATCCTTCATAAGGCGTAACCACGATATGGCTCGCCTTCTCTACCACCTGATAATCAAAGCTGATCTTCTGCAATCGTCCATACTGCTTCAGCATTTCCTCATACTGAATGGGCAGCTCCAGTGAGATCAGCAGGTTGATCAGATAATTCAGCTTGAAGGCAAAAACCCCGCAATTCCAAAGGGCAGATTGTGCAATCATCTCTGCCGCTTCAGCTTCACGGGGTTTCTCTTGAAAACGGGATACTTTGGCGTAACGTATATTCGGTTCAGGTTCAGACTGCTCTGGAATGATGTATCCATACTTCTCAGAAGGATAGGTTGGCTTCACACCAATCAAGGCAAGCTCAGCACCGGACTCATGCAGCACGTCCTCCAGCTCTGTAACTTTATGAAAAAAGGATTCCTCTACGTAAGGGTCTACAGGCAGCACCGCCACGGTTTCATTCAGGCTGACCTCCTGCACGGAGTACAGATAGACTGCTGCAAGAGCGATCGCCGGGAACGTATCTCTGCGTTCAGGCTCAACAACCAGATCAACTTCATAACCGAGCTGACTTCGCAGAATCTCCACCTGCGGTTTACTCGTTGCAATCGTTGCTTGTTCACTCAGCCCGGTATGCTTCAGCTGTCTCCATACGCGCTGTACCATCGATTCAGTCTGTCCTTGCTCACCATCCAGCACTTTCAAAAATTGTTTGGACCTCGTGTCATTGGACAACGGCCATAACCTTTTGCCTGATCCGCCGGAGAGAAGTACGATTCTCATGTGTTCACTCCATTCTTTTTCTATTTCGTGACATTTTTGATGTTTCTGTTTCTCTTCAATATATTTTTCTCATACAAACGCTCACGTAAAAATTCAAAATCACCCTTGTCATACACAATCTGTTTCAGAGGAATTTTACAAATCATTTTTAAAGCCAGCATGGACACAAACATTCGTATAATGGAACCAACGAGCAGTGTGATCCCAACCCCGTTTAAACCTAAAGTCGGAGTAATATAGAAAAACAAAAAAATCATAACTGACACTGAAGAAACCTGCCCGACAAGAATTACTTCCGGTCGACCTAGTGCATTAAATGAAGAGGCCAGAATACCGGCACCTCCAGCAACAATGCATTCCAGAGAAAGCAAATAAAAGACAAAACTCGCTTCCAAAAACTCTTTTCCATATAAAAGTCCCATTAAATACCGACCAATAAACAGGCTAGGTATAACAATAATGATCATCAGAACCATACTGCTTCGGAATGATCTGCCGACAAGACTGAAGACCTTTTCCTTCTCGAGACCAGCAGCTTTGGGGAAAATCACATTGGCGATGGCCGTCTGAATAACGTTAAACATGCGGGACAGGGCATAAACGACAGAATACAAACCAAAATCACGCGGCGTGAGCAAAGCCAAAATGATGATCTTGTCAAATTGGTTGTATAACGTATTGAACAGCTCAACCCCGCTTACTCTTCCAGCAAAAGAAAACAAGTATAATTTGGATCGGATCTGGAATTCCTTCATTTTTGTAGAGATGTGCATCCGCAACGTATAACAATAAAACACCAATACGATAGCGTGTGACATGAAACTCACGAGTATGGCCCGTTCCAAAGAAAGGGTCCCGCTGAGCCATAACAAAAGCAGTCCAAATAAATTAATTAACGTAGCAAACAGTCTTGCCAGATTGAAGATATGGAACTTTTCCGTTCCTTGTGCAGTGGCTGCCAGCACGCCAGCCAAAAGAAAAACAGGCGTCAGAGAAAGAATGTACACTTTCGCAATATAGATCACATCTGCCGAATAATTGGATAACCAGGAGGATATCCCGAACCAGGTTATAATGCCAATGATGATGCTGACTGGAATTTGAACCATAAAACCAATACCGGTATACATTGGAGTCAGGTCTTTATTTTTTTTGATATGATAAATCAATGACGTTGGCAATCCCAATGTTGCCAGATTGGTAAGAAACCCTGGCCAAAATAATATGGCAGCCAATTCTCCCTTGCCTTCTGCTCCAAATACCCTGGCCGTCAGGATGGAGGTAATGGTTGTAATGCCCATAATCAGAATATTGATTATACTGGTCATGAGGATTGTTTTAATCATACTTTGAGGTCTATGTCCTTTAGCGATAGCAATGCTCATCGAATACTCCGCCTCTCATTACTGCACTTCAACACTGCTGCTTACATTCCGCCCTCTCCCTAATCGGCCGTCATGACGAATCACCTCTTCATAATAGAGCAGATACTTCTGGGACATATTCGTCCAAGTATTATTCAGTGCTACTTCACGAGCCATTTCCCCCATCCTTTTCAATTCATCAGGAGCTTGAACAAATCGAGCCAGTATATTTGAAAGTTCCGCAGCATCATCCGAATTTTGCATAATGTATCCAGCCTGATGTTCCCCTTGGACAGCCGCTATCATTTCAGTCACGCCGGATTGTTCCGTTATAACAACAGGTATCCCTGAGGCAAGTGCCTCCAGAACAACCAGGCTGCAAGCTTCATAACGGGAAGGAAATATGAAGAGATCCACATTACGCATGAGCTCGCCCATATCTTTTCGGAAACCTAGAAAATGTACCCGATCCTCAATGTTCAGCTCTTTTGCCATCTGAGGATAAATGCTTCGATCCGTAGAACCCGCTACAACCAGCTCTATCTCAGGAACAGAACACATGGACTTCAGCACCGTATCCAGATTTTTTCTCGGGCTGCTGATATCACCTGCAAACAAACCTACGACCCGGCCTGAGGCAACTCCCATTCGAGTCTTCAGAGCAGCATCCCTGGGTTGAAACTCGTGCACATCCACTCCGTTATGAATGACCTGCACCTTAGCCGTTTCAATGCCTAATTGAATCAATTCCTTCTTCACTTTCTCTGAAACTGCAATGATTTTACCGCTTCTGCGAAAGGCAAACCGTTCCAGATACGCATTCACCAGCGTGTACAGACCAAAATACCATCGTTTCCAGGAACGGTGTACACGGAAGCTATGTACGGGGGATTTTATCCATGTACTGTGCACAAAGTGAACCGCATTGATGTCCCCTCTAGCCCAGGTGATAAACCCGTTGACCATGACAAGATCAACCTGCTTTGTTTTTCTTAGCTTGCGAATGTGAGTTGCACTTTGAAAGGCAAATATCTGATATCGAAGCAGCCGGGGCAGCTTGAGCGAAGGAAACACCTTGATCCAGCTGGCTCCCTTGTACTCCAGCAGCTCCGGCTCCACTTCATTGGATATCATCACCACTTCATGCCCCTGCCTTAATGCTTCGATTGCAATTTCATAGTTGACTTTGCCTTGTCCCTCTCCTCTGACAACCCTGTGGGTAACGATACATATTCTCATCCTTAATCCTCCCAAATTAGGACATGAAAATGGTGATTACCTTCCATCTTCATCAGACCAGCTGCTTGAGCAGCTGACCGCGATGCGACCACAGACAATGATTGGTCACCCAGTCATATCCGTTATCTCCCATCGTTCTGGCAAGCCCTTCATCTGTCATTAATTCCTCAATCCGTGCCGCAATCTCCTGATCATTCAAAGGGTCAACAAGGTACCCGGTAATTTGATCCTTGACCGCATCGGGAATACCGCCGCTATTGCCTGCAATAACAGGCAACCGATAATAGTTCGCTTCCAAAAATACAATACCGAATCCTTCCACATCACCCTTCTCTTTGATATCCCGGCTGGGCATGATGAAAAGGTCCGAACATTCATATAACTGATGCAGCTCATGATCTGTTGTACGCCCTGTAAAAACAACGACAGACTCCAGTCCATACTCTTTGACCAGCCGTTCGAGTTCTTGCTTATACGGCCCATCTCCGCATATCACGTATTTGAGATCAGGGATGCGTGTAATGAGCTGGCTCACGGCTTTCAAGGTGACATCATGTCCTTTGCGTTCCACAAGCCGTGAGACAGTGATCATCACTTTTTTTCCATGCAGACCATACGTATCCCGAATATCCTCCTGAGTCTCCATATCTCCGCCCAGCTTGCTGACATTCAGCCCTGGTGGAATAATGACGATTCGGCTCTCCGAAACACCCAGCTCCACCAGCCTCGACCTCGTATACTGACTGTTGGCAATCACCTTGTCTGCTCGTTTCAGAATAAACAACAGAAGCGGAAACAAGCTGCTGTTGACCATGCCCATCACATCCAGCCCATGAACATAAGGAAAGTATTTTACCTTAAAAAGCAATTTCATGAACGGACCCGCCAGCCCTACCGGGAATATGTTTACAAAATGAATTTCATCCGTCTTTTTGCGCCACCGGAGCAGCACCAATTGCATCACAAGAATAAGCTGCGAGAGCAGCAGCAGCCCTTTGCTCGAATTCCAGAAAATTCGTTTGCGAATAATCTCAAAATGATTGCTCTCGTCAAATCGCTCTGACTCTGCAGCATGGTTTGATATATTCGTCAGCACCGTTGTCTCTTCTGCCGGCATCTGTGAAATAAGCCCGTAGGCATAATCATGTATCCCTCCCTTATCAGGCGGGAAATCGATCGCAACAAACACTTTGTTCATAGCCTTATCTCCCTTACAAACGTACATTTCCGCTGCTCACACTGTGCTCATAATAATGTTGACCGTATCCTTGGCACATTTGTTCCAGGAGAAAAAGGCGGAATGCTCTCTGCCCTGAACGGACATTCGCTGCCCAAGCTCCGGATCGGACATCATCTCTACGAGACGAGAAGCTGCTTCCTGCGGGTGATGAGGGTCAAAGTAAAGGCCCGCCTCTCCGCACACTTCAGGGATCGAGCCACGTGAGGATACAATGACAGGACAGCCAAGCGCCATCGCCTCCAGGGGAGGTAAGCCAAACCCTTCATACAAGGACGGGAAAATAAACCCGGTGGCATGTTCGTATAGTGCTTTTAACTCTTCATCCGTCACATAGCCCACCCAATTAACATCTTCCGATTCACTCACGGCATGATCGTTGAACACCTTACTGTTCTTTGAGCCTACAATGACAACACTCAGATTCTGCGCCTTCACTTCGGGTAAAATGTCCAGAATTAGCTTGAAGTTTTTATAAGGATTCATCGTGCTGACAGCGAGCACATACGGAGACTTGATCCCGTATTTCTCAAGTGTTCCTTGAGCTGCCTGCCTATGATGGATATGATCAATGCCCAGATGGGTAACCGATACTTTCTGTGCAGCTATTTTGCAGTGCTGAATCAGTTCACCTTTGGAAAAATGAGATACGGTAATGACCTTTTTCGAAATCTTGCCCAAGCGAACCGTCAAAAATTGATACCATGACCGGAAGGCAAAGGAAAATGCCTTTGGATAACTGAACACCGAGGCATCATGAATCGTTACCACCTGATTCCGTTTGAAAGCCGGGCCGGTGTTGCACAGGTTAATCAGCATTCCCTTTTTCGCATAAAACGGCAGTTCCAGCTGCTCCCACACATGCCCCTTCAGCCTGCCTACGATCTGGTGACGGATATGCTTCAGTTCAAGATGAGTAACGACATTGGCGGGTGAAAGCAAACAAAATTCTACCTGGGAGCCGTCCACTTCTCCCACATCAATCAGATGATCCATTTCCTTCACAAGTTCAATCGCATAGCGCTGTACCCCGGTAACGGTCTGTGTCAGGAAACGGGCATTAATGTATATTGTAATCATGTTAATCTCCATTCCTTTTTGAAATTTCCAAACGTGAAGCTGGCGCAGCCGCCTGGAAGCTCACTTCCACATTTCTCGCTTCGTAATAGAGACTCACAAACTCCTCATTCATGCGATCCGAGCTGAACTTCTCTTTATACAGCTGACGACCTGCTTCTCCCATCGCGGCCAATGTGGATTTGTCGAGCTGCAGCAGAATGTCCTTCAAGCCTTCAAGCTGCTCCAGTTCGAAAATATAACCATTCACGCCATGAGTCACAAGCTCTGGCAGTGAAGACCGATTACTTGCAATGACCGGCTTATGATTTTTCATAGCCTCCAGCGCAACCAGTGGCAGCCCTTCCCATCTGGAAGGCATAATAATCGCATCACACTGCTCGTAATAATGATCGATCTCTGCATTATTGACCCAACCTAACCGGATCATATTGTCCGTAAAGGTCCACTCATTTTTTTCCAGCACACTATCTCCAATAATGTATAACTGAATGTGCTGCTGGAGCTCAGGATATTGCCTGAATACATCAAGCAGCAGGTCCAGTCCCTTCTGCCGATCGTATCTGCCCACAAACAAAAGCCTGATCATACTTGCATTCTGCTCGGACTCTTCAAGCTGCGGCAGCAGCTCCGGCGTCCGCTCCCCACCCTCACGCTTGCGGTCTTGCAGGCCGCTGTAGACGAATCGGGATTTGGCAGGAGACATGCCCATACGGATGGACTGCTGCATCTCATATTTTGAGATGTTAACGATAAAATCCGTTTTGAGCTCAAGCATTTTTTCAATCATAAAATAAGCCTTTTTACGCAATGGTTTGGTATCCATCAAAAAAGACCAGCCGTGTGAGCAATAAAATATGCTTGCCTTACGCGGTGTGAAAAAAAACAAGCCCCTTGCAAGCATGCCTGCAAATGAGCTGTGAACATGAATAATATCCGGGTCGATCTGCCGGATGGCCTGGTGAATCTGTCTCATCGCTGAGAGAAAGTGTCTGGGACTGCGCTTGTAGCTGTAACGCAAAATACGCTCGGGCTCCAGATCAAAATCCTTGGCCGAATTATAATCACTCATCAATACATAGACCTCAAACCGGTCACGCTGGTAAGAAACCAGTTCATTTACATACGTGGCTACACCACCCACCACATATTCTCCGATGTGCAAAACCTTCATCCCTGCTCACCCGCTTTATAAGGTATCTCACCTGCACGACGTTGCTGATATAGAGCCATGCCTATAAACATCCAGAAAAAAACGTTGGCAGGAAATAACTCAAGAACATTGGTCGTCAGGCTGGCTGCTGCCACACCTGCACCCATTGCGATAGCCGCCTGAGGAAGTGTAGACACTCCCGGTTCGGACGGAGCTTTCATTCGTTTAACAAGCGTGATAAACAGCAGCATAAATAGAATCAAAAAGTACACGAGTCCGATCCAGCCTGTCTGTTCATACAAGGAAAAGTATTGGTTGTCTACCGCAAAATTGCTGGAGTTCAGACCGATCATATGTGTGCGGCGGCTTGCGGCACCCACCGAGCCAATGCCATTACCGATCATGCCATTCATGGTGAAGGGGGATGTCAGACTGCTCCCCCATGTCTGCAGCCGATCCAGCAGAGAGGAGCTGGAGAGCAGATTTTTGGATTGCAGCAGCCTGCCTCCAAAAAACGCAGCAGCAGGCATTGCCATGAAAACAAACGCCAGAACCAGAATATTTCTCCTGCTGTACTTGCGCATACTCATCATAAAAATAACCACCTGATATACACACCACAGCAGCAACGCCGATCGAATGGTGGATAACAGCAAAAAGCTGATCGTCAGCAGCTGAATGAGGATGCGAAAGCTTCGATGGTTTACAGCCATTCTGGTTCGTTCCGCAATGATGCCGGTCATGAGCAGTGCGTACGCATAACCATCGGGTGAATACGTAATGGAAGATAAACGGGGAACACCTTCAAGATAGTTTTTGATGTTTACTCCATACACGAATCCCATCGTGATTAGCTTTTCTATGCCCAGCGCATATTGAACGCACCACCCTGCAATGAGCATAATAAAAATAACCAGATTGGTTCTGGCAAATGCGAACACCCCGCCATGCTGGGCCATAAACATGCCTGTAAACAGCATGACCAGCGGTAACAAGGTAATCTTGATGCCATAGATCAAAGTCACCACACTGGAACCGACCAGTACATTCAAAGAACCCAATACGACCAGGGACGCTAATACAAACAGGAGCAAGTTCATAAAGTCGATCTGCTGCCGATATACTCGAATCAGTGTATAAACTGCAAGCAGCAGCATGCCGGCATCCTTCAGTGAACGAATGACGATATTATCCACATAGATGGAGATCAACCCGTAAACAGATAGATAGAGCAGCAAAAAATGAATCAACATCATGATCACAGAGGGCGAGGTTTCTGATCTCGCTTGAATTAACACATGTGATTTGACATTCAAAGAAGTCATGTACATCCTAACCTCCACACCCGATTAAATTCTCATAAACGTCCGCATGACTCGCAAGAAGATAATCTTCATTAAAGGATAAGCTGTGCTTGCAGCATTGCAGCATCAGCTCCTGTTTATCCGCTTCGGATAACGCATAGTAGTGAAGAATCTTCTCACGAATCGCGTCGGAACTATGAGCAGTAAAGGAGAAGGTCTCTGCATCCAGCAAAATTTCGGGCATTCCGCCTACTCTTGAAGCATAGACGGGTGTACCGGCTTGATACGATTCAATCACAACCCTGCCAAAAGGTTCATCCCAGGTGGAAGGTACGATCGTCAGGTCCATTTTTTTCATCTGCGAGGTAATTTCCTGTTTGTCGATTTTGCCCACGAACACGATGCGGGAATCCGTTCCAGCCAGTTCCTTCAGTGCACCCAGCATAGGACCGTCACCATGAATAAACAATTTGCCTACAAGCTGTTGATCCAGTTTCTGCACTGCTTCAATCAGATAATGAACTCCTTTGACTTCTGTCAATTGTCCAAAATATCCGATGTGCAGCGGCTGATGATGACGAACCGTTTTGCCCCTGTTCAAATGCTGGTCCTGGTTCCCCTTCTCTACAATGTTGTGTATGACATGCCGGGATGCATTCTCGAAAAAACCAAGCTCTGTATGCTTCCTGAGTACATGCTCGGATATGCCGATAACAGATGCCACCCTGCGACTATATCGTCTGGATATCTGTCTGTAGAACCTGGAGTAGGCGGATATAGCAATAGGTTCGATCAAAGAGAAATCTCGAAGGGTATGCACAACCGGGATATTCAGTTCAAATGCTGCTTTCCAGATCGCCAGACTTAGTCCAGGAATGTTCTGAGTATGGATCAAGGCTGGACGTTTCAGCATAAGATATTCTTTAATATGCCGGTACTGTTTCACATTAAAAATATCCTGAATCCGCCATAACACTTTATCAGAAGTGCTGGTCTGTCTCGCCGTATCGCCGATCCAGTACCGATTGTTAAACGGAAGCCTTGAAATCTCGATCCCGTTAATCTGGTCTGTCTGCACCCCGCCCTCCTTATGTCCACCGACAGTAATAACTTCGACGTCATAACGAGGCTCCAGTGTCTGGGCAAGAATCTGTGTGGATATCTCGGCTCCTCCGATGATATGGGGAGCATATAAACTGTGGGCGATCAGTATTTTGGGCATGCATCTCAACTCGCTTTATTCAGCATCTATTTTATGAGGTTTCCTGTACTGGCACTTGCTCCTGCTGCAGCATGGTCCGATAATGCTGGATGGTACGTCTCAAGCCTTCTTCCAGAGCGATCACCGGTTCCCAGTTCAATATCTCTCTGGCTTTATCAATGACAGGCCGTCTGACCTTGGGATCATCCTCGGGCAGTGGCATAAAAACAATGTTGCTGTCTGACCCTGTCAGCTTCTTCACCAGATAGGCAACCTCAAGTATGGTGTATTCGGCGGGATTGCCAATATTGATAATCTCTCCTTCCGCCCTGTCCTCCGCCATCAACGCTTGTAATCCCCGGATGTTGTCATCCACATAACAGAAGGAGCGTGTCTGCGACCCGTCCCCATACACCGTAATATCCTGACCTGTCAGTGCCTGAGTGACAAAATTGGAGATCACCCGGCCATCGTCATTGCGAAGACCAGAAGAGTAAGTGTTAAATATGCGTGCAACTCGCACGGAAACACGTTGTTTCATGTAGTATTCATAACAAAAAACCTCGCCCAGCCGCTTGGCTTCATCATAACAAGCCCTCGGTCCCCATGTATTCACATTGCCCCGGTAACTCTCCGGCTGCGGATGAATTTCCGGGTCTCCGTACGCTTCACTTGTGCTTGAGTACAGAAACCTGGCGCCCTTCGTCCGGGCCAGCTCCAGCATGTGATAGGTTCCTCGGGTATTCACCCATATCGTGCCGATGGAATCGGCTTGATAAAACTTTGGCGAAGCAGGTGAAGCCAGATGATAAATTTCATGCACCTGCTGATCAGCAAAAATCTCCAGTGAATCCGGATATGTAACATCCGCTTGATGAAACTCGAATCGAGGATTCGCCATGACTTCTTCCAGATTGCGCAGCATGCCTGTGGATAGATTATCCATGCCTGTTACCCGGTGTCCCTGATCAATTAAGGACTTTACAAGATGAGAGCCGAGAAATCCGGCTGCACCTGTCACAACAATATGTTTCATTACATCACACTCCAGCGGTTAATCAAGATTGGTCAAAAGGTATTACTTTTAATCATCACACCGATTGTTTTAAAAATAATCGTGATATCCATTTTGACGGATACGTTGGAAATATAGTGGAAGTCATACTGCAGATTGTGGTGAATAGGCTGCTTACGAGCCTCACTGACCTGCCACAATCCTGTAATTCCGGGCTTCACCAGAAAACGTCTGCGCTCCAGATCGGTATAACATTCCTCCACAATCCGTTTCATCTCAGGTCTTGGCCCGATAAAGCTCATATCTCCCTTAATGATGTTAAGCAGCTGCGGCAGCTCATCCAGACTCGTCTTACGCAGTATTCGCCCTAACCTTGTAATCCGTGGATCATAGCTGTCCGTTGGGGATAGGCCATATTTCGGTGCATCTGTATGCATCGTCCTGAATTTGTAGATGTTAAATTTGACTCCATTCTTCCCGTATCGTTCCTGCTTGAAGATGACAGGCCCTTTGGAATCCAGCTTGATCAAAATGGCTGAAAGCACCATGACTGGTAAGGTGATGAGCAGTAACAAAACGGCTATCACAAAATCGGCGAACGGCTTGATTACTTCCGTATACCCGCCAACACGTCGTGAGTAAGGCTGCTCAAGCAAGGCTGCATTCCCTTCTTTGACCAACATCTCCCCGCTCCCAAAGGTCTCCGGTCCTGTAAACTTCACAGACTATCCCCCCCAGCAACAAGCATTGAATTCATTTGCTCTTTCGTGAGAATCTCCTCAATGGCCATCAGCACAGGTGCGCGCAGCTCTTTGTTTCTGAGCGCGAAATCCAGTGTTGTGAGAATGTATCCCAGCTTCTCGCCTACGTCATATCGAGCTCCTTCAAAGTCATAGGCACTGATCCCTTCATCATGGTTCAGCTTCTGCAGTGCATCCGTCAGCTGAATTTCGCCACCTGCGCCTACATTTTGCTCCTCCAGGTATTCAAAAATTTTAGGGGTCAAAATGTATCGTCCCATAATCGCCAGATTGGAGGGTGCCGAGCCTAGAGGCGGTTTTTCAACCATACTGTTAACAGAAGATAACCGACCTTCGGTATGCAGCGGATCAATAATGCCGTAACGGTATGTTTCACTCGGACTCACCGTCTTCACACCAAGTACAGACTGCTGCACCTGTTCATACTGCTGGATGAGCTGTTTCAGACAAGGTACTTCCGAAACGACAATATCATCACCAAGCAGCACGGCAAAGGGTTCATTGCCGATGAAGTTTCGGGCACACCAGACGGCATGCCCAAGCCCGAGTGCTTCCTTTTGCCTTATGTAATGAATATCCACGTTGGAGGACTTGCGGACCTCTTCCAATAAACTGAGCTTGCCTTTTTCAAGCAAGTTATGTTCCAGTTCAAATGCACTGTCGAAATGATCCTCAATCGCACGTTTGCCCTTGCCCGTCACGATGATAATATCCTCAATACCGGAAGCAACGGCCTCCTCCACGATGTACTGAATCGTCGGTTTGTCCACAATAGGGAGCATTTCTTTAGGCATCGCCTTTGTGGCAGGTAAAAATCGGGTTCCCAATCCGGCAGCAGGGATAATCGCTTTTCTCACCTTTGTCATCGAAATCACCCTATCCATTTTTTATTTAACCTCGTGAAACCATGAAAACATGAAATTCATCATACATCATAGGGCATTGAACCCCTCCTCACATCACACCCTTGACGATTCACGTCTAAGGTACACTACCCACAGTGTGACCGAGTGCCTACCTTGATAGAGGTATAGTAGACATGACCTTTTAAAATGATATATAGGATCAGATCATCTGGCGGATACGTTATGCCTTTTCGCTATAGCTCATATTTCGGCTTTTCGGGAGCTGAACATTGTTGAGCACGGCACCCAGAATACGTGCATTTACATGCTCCAGATGGGCTTTGGCCTTTTTGACCAAATCTTTTTTCACTTTGCCCGCACTCACAACCAGAATGACACCATCGCATAATGAGCTGATAATCAAAGCATCGGTCACAGTAAGAACTGGCGGAGTATCAAACAAAATCACATCATATTCCTGCTTCAAATCCTCCAGCAGTGCCGTCATCTTGCGTGAACCAATCATCTCTGAAGGGTTAGGAGGGATCGGCCCGGAAGAAAGCACATGCAGTCCTTCCACTCCCGTCTCCCTGAGCACTTCTGTGACCTTGTATTGACTGGATAACACGCTGGTCAGCCCAACGTGGTTCGGGACATTAAACATGAGATGGACTGCTGGTTTACGCAGATCCGTATCCATAAGCAGCACCTTTTTCCCCTCTTGGGCATAGGTAACTGCCAGATTGCCAATCGTCGTCGTTTTTCCTTCACCTGATGCTGCCGAGGCAATCATAATCGTTTGAATCTGACTGTCTATCGATGAAAACTGAATATTGGTTCTGAGCTTTCGATAGGCTTCCGAAGAAGTAGATCTGGGATTAGCCATCGTGACCAGGCTTACTCTCTCATTGGTTAATCGTGACATACTGTCCATCACCTACCTGTTTTTGAGATGTTGAGGATTGCTTGAAACCACGGGTTTCTTCTTTTCTGATTTTCGAAATGACAGCAAGTGCAGGCAGGTTTAATTCTTTTTCCAGTTCTTCTTCTGTTTTCATCGTGTCGTCCAGATATTCGAGCAGGAATACAAAGCCTACTGCCAATAAAAGTCCGACAATAAAACTGATTAGAATATTGATGATGGGATTGACATTGATAGGTTTGGAGGAATCCGCAGGTTTGGCTTCACTTAGAATCGTTACGTTGTCTACCTTCATAATTACGGGGATTTGGGTTTTGAACACTTTGGCCACTGCATTTACGGTTTTCGCCGCTTTATCAGGCGATAGACCCGAAGCCGTTAAATTCATCACCTGAGATTCGTTGGCAGTAGAAGCCCGGATGTTCTGTCCGATCTGATTGCCAGTCATACCCAGATCAGGATATGCAGCTGCCACTTTATCAAGAATCGCGGAGGATTTAATAATCTCCATATAGGAGTTGATCACTTTGATATTGGTCTGAATTGTACTGATATCCAAACTCGGAACACCTTGAGCATTATAAGCCTGATTCACGATTAATTTGGCATTCGCTTCATAGATGGGTACCGTAAAGAAATAGTTTTTGACACCTGCACCGATGCAAGCCACAGCAACAAAGGCAATAATGATCCAAATTCGTTTTCGTAAAATGTGTATATATTCCTTCAGTTCCACTCCGTATTCCTCCCCTTCAAATCAGCTATAATATTGTGCTCATGCATTCGTTTGTTACCATGTTAGCTCTTTACCAGAACAAAAAGCGTCTTCTCCTGCACGTCGATTTTTCAGTCAAAATACGTTGATTCTCCCAAATGGATCTTGCATTGTCGTGCAAACGTTGCGTGTAACGGCGCCCAAAACGCTTTTCCAGAAATGGATAGATCGTATCCAGCCTAAATGTGCGACGTTTTGTATCATGCGCATCGGATGAAATGAAATGAAACCTGTTTTCTTTGCAAAAATGGAAACACCATTTCTGAACTTTTCGCCCGAAAAGTCCAGTGAAAGATTCGGCCGTGAGCTGGCATAGCCCGCCCTGACTCAAATAATCGGATAACAGCAACGGCTTTTTCAAAATAACAAGGTTGCGTTCCGGATGAGCAATAATAGGGGTGATTCCCGCGGTTCGCAGCTCATGCAGTATCTCGGGGAACTGTGAGGGAATATGACCAAAGGGCAGTTCCAGCAACATGTAACGGCTACCGGCAAGTGTGCAGCATTTCCCTGCATACAAGTCTTCAATCAGCCTGTCGTGCACCCTGATCTCCTGACCTGGAGCAATCTGCAAACGGATATTTCGTTTGCTCAGTTCAGCACGTAACCGTTGAACAGCCTGATTCACTACCAATGGTTCATTGTGGTAATATCCGTTCAGGTGATGCGGAGTTGCAATAATGGAGGTAATTCCTGAGGCTGCCGCCTTCTCAGCCATCGCAACGGACTGCTCCATTTGAACAGGACCATCATCCAGACCGGATAAAATGTGGCAGTGCATTTCAACCATATCCAAACTTCCTCAATGTATGCTCCTCCCCGCCCTGTTATTCATTGCGCAAATTCTTTTGGTGTTAAAGAACTAATGCATAACGCTATGAAATATAGTAAAATGGCGTTAAGTACATGCTTGTTCAGAAATTGTTCAGATTGAACTTTGTCCTATATGGTAAAATCAATGTAGTGATATGGTTTATACGGAGGAGAAGGGTTTGCTGCTTTCTCATAAGCAATCCGTGAAACCGCCTCAAATTCTACTTCAGCAAGCATTCGGTTTAACTGTCCAGTTATATATAGTGTCTGTTCTTTCTGAATATGCAGGTTCGAATGATACATGATGAGCTCTCCGAAGGGCTGTTTCCATTGAAGCTTTGCAGGAAGTCTGACGCATACATGGCTGTCTTCTACATCCAAACCTATGAGCATTTCTGATACAACTGGCAAGTTCAGGTCACTAAGGAAGGTAATCGCATGTATGTCCATACCCAATAACAGGACGGGACGTCTTTTGCGGTCTACTTTTCTCCCATGAAACTCCTGAATGTACATATGGACATTGGGTTTTAAATCGGCCCATTCCTGGACAATTTTTGAGTGCATGGTTTCATTCCTTTAGAATCAATTCACGTTCATGTTTGCCCTATTCCTTCTCACAGGTATAGTAGACGGGCAATATGGAAATACTTGAAATATTCAAATGATACATTTTGTAACTCTATACGTTCAATTTACGATACAATACGTATCATGTCAAGCAGTATTTGGACATGGTTCTTTTGATTTACGACAATATGAGATGTCCTTAGACAGACCTATTTACAAATGAAGTATATGAGACGAATGAGGCGTAGTACATTTGCAGGAAAGCTTGCCCTGATCAAAAACTTGGCTCAGGATGGTTTCTATATATATGATGGTGTTCAGGGGGAAATAGCTTATGAGCTACGGAAATCGCATTGCTGAATTAAGAGAACAGCGGGGACTTACTCAAGAAGAACTTGCGAGCTCCATTCATATTACCAGAGCGGCCCTCTCCCACTATGAGAAAAACCGGCGCAAACCGGATTTCGAGGTGTTAACAAGGCTTGCTGACATCTTTGACGTGTCCATTGATTATTTGATCGGACGTACCAAGCAAAGTGATATGGTCATGGATGAGGATGTGCGTGATTTCGTGGATGCACTTGAATTGTCAGATAAGGAAGTGCTTGAGCGCTTTGATCTGATGATTGATGGCAAACCCTTAACCGAGGAAGAAGCGCGCCGTTTTATCGCTTTTGTTCGAATGGAACGCAGTATGGATTAATTCATCCTCACACCCGAAAAGAAAACCCAGCTTCCGAGCGCTTCAACCTCCGGTACCTGGGTCTTTTTGTGTATCTTGAATTCCCTCCATTCACAAATGTGTACTGGGTCAAGAACGCTTGATGTTGGAGGAAACGAAATGGTTCAAACGCTCCGGGTCGATTCCGCATTGCAGTAAAATTTTCATGATGTCGATCTTGGTGGCTTCGACTGGTGTACCTGCCGACTTAGGATCGCCCATATTTGGATGCTTCATCTTCATTCCGCTAACCTCTCTTATCTTATACTTTCTCTTCACTCCAAAACTAAGCCTAATTATACTTGAGAACGTTCCTTGATGTTGTCGTCTCATGGCGAGAACGTTTTTGGAGCGGGTTCTAATTTTGTCGAAAGCAAAAAGGAGCCTTGCAGCGCCAGTTTAGCGGCTGTAAGGCTCCTTTTTGTTTTTTTATCTTTTATACACTTTTATATAGGAAAGAAAAATTCATTAACCTCCGGTACGTGCAAGCTCACGCATGTTGGCTTCAAATGCGGCGAGCAGAGCAGCTTCACCTGTCAGACCTGTCGCTTGCACACGCTCGATCTGTTCAGTCATACGTTTGAAGTCTTTTGGAATGACACGTACGAACTGATTCAGGGAATCCTGCCACGTATCCAGAATACGCTGACCTGCCGTACTTCCCGTAAGTGCTACGTGACGTTGAATCATGCCGCGCAGATCCGCACTTTCGGAAGCATCCTCAATGCGCTCCAGAAGAACCATTTCCAAGTTGCAGCGCTGCAGGAATGTGCCTTGTGGATCATACACATAAGCGATACCACCCGACATCCCTGCTGCAAAGTTACGGCCTGTATCGCCGAGTACCACCACGCGTCCACCGGTCATGTATTCACAACCGTGATCGCCCACACCTTCAACGACCACTTTGGCACCCGAGTTACGTACGGCAAAACGTTCACCAGCAATACCGCGAATGTATGCTTCTCCGCTCGTTGCTCCATAAAGCGCAGTGTTACCGATAATAATGTTATTTTCCGCTTCAAACGTCGCTTTTGGCGAAGGCATAACGATCAGTTTGCCTCCTGACAAGCCTTTACCCACATAGTCATTAGAGTCGCCTTCAACGGTGAGTGTCATGCCTTTTGGTACGAAAGCACCAAAGCTTTGTCCGGCTGAGCCAACAAATTTGAATTTGACGGTATCTTCTGGCAGGCCAGCAAGACCATATTTGCGTGTAATCTCACTGCCCAGAATTGTACCTACAGCACGATTCACGTTTGTGATAGGCAAAACTGCCTCAACAGGCTGACCCGATTCGATTGCAGGCTGTGCAAGTGGTACGAGCTGCTGCATATCAAGCGTCTCTTCCAGCTGATGGTTCTGATGCTGTGTGCGGTAACGCGCAGAGCCTTCCGGCATCTCAGGCACATGCAGCAATACAGACAGATCCACACCTTTTTTCTTCCAGTGGTCTACTGCTTCTACCGCTTCCAGACAGTCTGTACGTCCAACCATCTCTTGAATTGTACGGAAACCAAGCTCTGCCATAATCTCACGCATATCTTCTGCAACAAAACGCATGAAGTTGACCACATGAACCGGATCACCCATATAATTTTTGCGCAGTTCCGGGTTCTGTGTAGCTACACCAACGGGACATGTATCCATTTGGCAGACACGCATCATGATACAACCAAGTGCAACGAGTGGAGCAGTGGAGAAACCATACTCTTCCGCACCAAGCAAAGCAGCAATCGCCAGATCGCGTCCATTCAGCATTTTGCCGTCCGTCTCCAGTACGACACGATCACGCAGATTGTTCAGCATCAGCGTTTGATGTGTTTCAGCAAGACCCAGCTCCCACGGCATACCGGCGTGACGGATGGAACCTTGTGGAGAAGCTCCTGTACCTCCATCGTAACCGCTGACCAGGATAATATCTGCACGGCCTTTAGCTACACCCGCAGCAATCGTACCTACCCCGACTTCGGATACCAGCTTCACGTTAATTTCAGCACGCGGGTTGGCATTTTTCAAGTCATAGATCAACTCGGCCAAGTCCTCGATCGAATAGATATCGTGATGCGGTGGCGGAGAGATCAAACCTACACCTGGTGTAGAGCCGCGAACTTCAGCTACCCAAGGGTACACTTTACGGCCTGGAAGCTGTCCGCCTTCACCCGGTTTAGCACCTTGAGCCATTTTGATCTGAATTTCGTCCGCATTCACCAGATAATTGGATGTTACTCCGAAACGTCCCGATGCAACCTGTTTGATTGCACTGCGACGGGAATCACCGTTGCTGTCTTTTACGAAACGAGCCGGGTCCTCTCCGCCTTCACCTGTGTTGGATTTACCACCCACACGGTTCATGGCGATAGCGAGATCTTCATGTGCCTCTTTACTGATCGAACCAAAGGACATGGCTCCCGTCTTGAAGCGACGCATAATATTCTCTACAGACTCTACTTCCTCCAGCGGAATGGATGGTCCAACCGGCTTTAGCTTCAGCATCGAACGAATCGTCAGCAGCTGATCATTCTCACCTTGTACCAGCTTGGAGTACTTTTTGTACAGCTTGTAATCGCCAGTACGTACAGCATGCTGCAGCGTGTGGATCGTTTGCGGGTTGAACAAATGCTCTTCCCCATCGTTACGCCATTGGTATTCACCGCCGGAATCCAGCACTTTGTCATTGCCGTCCTTGTCTGTAAAGGCACGATTATGATGTGTCAATGCTTCTGCGGCCACTTCCTCCAGACCAATTCCCCCGATACGGGAAGGTGTCCATGTGAAGTAACGATCTACGAAGTCGGATTTCAAACCAACGGCTTCGAAGATTTGAGCCCCGCGATACGATTGAATCGTCGAGATTCCCATTTTGGACAATATTTTAATAACGCCTTTGGTTGCGGCTTTAATATAGTTTTTAACAGCTTTCTCGTGGGAGATGCCGCGCAGCAAGCCCTGCTGAATCATGTCATCCAGCGTCTCAAATGCCAGATAAGGGTTAACTGCACTTACACCATAACCCAGCAGCAGCGCGTAGTGGTGAATATCACGCGGCTCTGCGGATTCCAGCAGGATGCTGACTTTGGTTCTCGTTCCCTGACGAATCAGGTGGTGATGCAGCCCTGCAACAGCCAGCAAAGCCGGGATTGCTGCATTCTCGGCATCTACACCGCGGTCAGACAGGATCAGAATGTTATGTCCTTTGTCGATAACCCGGTCTGCCGCTTCAAAGAGCAGGTCCATCGCTTTACGCAAACCCTCCGCGCCTTCCGCAGCCGTGAAGAAGATCGGAATCGTCATGGAGCGGAAGCCCGGACGACGAACATGGCGAATTTTCGCAAAATCTTCATTAGACAATACCGGTGTATCCAGACGAATCTGGCGGCAGCTCTCCGGCTCAGGATTCAGCAGGTTGCGCTCAGGACCAATGGTTGTCGCTGTCGATGTAACGATCTCTTCGCGGATCGCATCGATCGGCGGGTTGGTTACCTGTGCAAACATCTGTTTAAAGTAGTTATAGAGACGCTGCGGACGATCCGACAGAACAGCCAGCGGTGCATCATAACCCATGGAGCCCGTAGCTTCCATACCTGTGGATGCCATCGGCTCAAGCACTTTACGCAGTTCTTCAAATGTATAGCCATAAGCCAGCTGCAGCTGTGTTACATTATCATGTTTTGGATCTGGCAGCTCCGGCGCTTCCGGCAGCTCACTCAGGTCCATCAAATGCTCATCCAGCCATTCCTGATAAGGGTTCTCGGCAGCAATAATCGCTTTGACCTCCTCATCAGAGATGATACGGCCTTCCTGTGTGTCCACCAGCAGCATACGCCCTGGACGCAGACGATCTTTATACAGAATATCTTCCGGCGCAATATCCAGAACACCCACCTCGGAAGACAGGATGATTCGGTCATCCTTCGTTACATAATAACGGGCTGGACGCAAGCCGTTACGGTCAAGCGTAGCCCCGATCTGCAAACCGTCAGTAAAGGCCATCGCAGCCGGACCGTCCCATGGCTCCATCATTGTGCTGTGATATTCATAAAATGCCTTTTTGGCAGGGTCCATATTTTCATCTGTGCTCCATGGCTCAGGAACCATCATCATTGCCACGTGTGGCAAAGAACGTCCGCTCAGATACAGGAATTCCAGCGTGTTGTCAAACATCGCTGTATCCGAACCATCCGGATTAATAACCGGTTTTACTTTAGCGATATCATCGCCGAACAGTTCACTTTCAAACAGAGACTGACGCGCATGCATCCAGTTTACGTTACCACGCATCGTGTTGATTTCACCGTTATGAATCATGAAACGATACGGGTGGGCACGTTCCCAGCTCGGGAAGGTGTTCGTACTAAAACGGGAGTGAACAAGTGCAATCGCCGATTCCACCAGCTCTTCCTGCAAATCCAGATAGAACTTGCCGACCTGCTCGGTTGTCAGCATGCCCTTGTAAACAACTTTACGACAGGACAAGCTTGGCAGGTAGAAGGACTCACCTTCCGCCTCATCTGCCGAATAACGAATAGCCAGTTCAGCACGTCTGCGAATCACATAAAGCTTGCGCTCGAAAGCCAGCTCATCCTTCACATCAGCCGATCTTCCAATAAACACCTGACGAACATAAGGCTTCGCGGCCAGCGCAGAACGGCCCAGCATCTCATCATATGTCGGTACATCACGGAAGCCGAGGAAGGTCTGTCCTTCATCCGCAATAATCTTCTTCAAGCTCTCTTCATGCGCTGCACGAACCACCGGATCATGAGACAGGAACAGCATGCCTACGCCGTAGAAGCCTTGTTCAGGCAATTCAAAACCAAGACGTACCGCTTCCTGTGCAAAATAACGATGTGGAATCTGAATAAGAATACCTGCTCCGTCACCGGAATTCGGTTCACTACCCTGTCCACCACGGTGTTCCATATTACTGAGCATGGTCAGTGCCTGACTAACGATATCGTGTGAAGGTACTCCTTTGATATGGGCAACAAAGCCCATTCCGCATGCATCTTTTTCGAACTGCGGGTCATATAGACCCTGCTTTGGAGGTAATCCGATGTGTCTCATGGAACGCAACCTTTCTATAATGAAGTATTTCGGAAAGATCAAGAACATTAGCAACAGGCAACAATAAAACGGGGGGAGCCGGCATTCCGCTTGCGATAAGCCTGCCTGCTGGATGAAGAGGTGACAGCCCAGGCTGTCTGTTCATTACCTGATATTGCGGCGATGACCGCGATTATTGCGAAGGAGCGCTGCCGCCGGGTCATTCCCGTAACAGCATCTATACAACAACATGCAGCCGTTGGCACGACTACGTGTGATGAAGAAACGTTTTTTTGATTACGTATGAAGCAACGTTTTTGATTACGTGTGAAGCGACGGTTTTGTTTGCTTGTTGTAAAGCAACGTTTGATTACGGATCATAAGGCGACGTTTTTTGATATAGTTCTATTATTTTAACACCGACCTAACATCAGCGCAATTTAAACTTTTTAATACCTCCGATAAGAAATGCTTTGCAGTACAGCTTTAGTGTGATGACGTTTAAAAACATCTCTTTTTCGAATAATTATACACATTTTAAGACAGAGTACAACTGATTTTAATTACTGATAAAAGAAAATCGTTCCATATACAGCCTGCGTTTGACCAGATTTTCGCAATTTTCATATC
The DNA here is from genome assembly GCF_014203995.1 of Paenibacillus sp. JGP012. Taxonomy (NCBI): domain Bacteria; kingdom Bacillati; phylum Bacillota; class Bacilli; order Caryophanales; family Paenibacillaceae; genus Paenibacillus; species Paenibacillus sp. JGP012. Next base: position 47,544 of record NZ_JACHKG010000027.1, read on the forward strand.
CAAGCTTACAACAAAGCATTCCGTTTTCATACATTTGTATACAAAATAGCCTGCAGCTCATTTTCGAGCTGCAGGCTATTTGCACTATTTGACTACTATATTGCATAATTTCGATACATGCCCTTTAACTTTTTTTTGCAAAAGTTGTCCGGATCACTGTGTCTTTTCTTATTTTAAACTGTTGCAGCTTGACCAGCTTCTGTCACGTCAGCTTCTTTCTTAGGACGTCTGCCGCTCCAGAGGAAGTATGCCAGTGTCAGAACAATAGATACACCAGCATAAATGCTGAGTATACCTGCTTGATGCCACATCACATCAAAGTTGCCGCTCGATACAACGGCTCTGAGGCCAATAATGCTGTGAGTCATCGGCAGCCACTGACTGATCGACTGCAGCCATGATGGAATCAGCTCTACCGGGAAGGTACCTGCACTCGCTGCAAGCTGGAATACCAGCAGCAAGATGATCACGTAACGTCCAGGCAGATCAAGCCAAGTAACCAGCGCCTGAACGATCAGCATGAAGGTCAGACCCGTTATGATCGTAAACAGATAAAACATTCCTGTACTGTGTGTCTCCAGCCCGAGCCCGTACAGCATGAAGCTTGCAACGATAACGGACTGGAATATACTCACCGAACCAAACACAAGCGTACGACTGACAAAACGATTCCAGCCCGAAACACCTGGTACTGACGTTTCACGCATTTTCAGAACGATGGTGGAAATCAGCGATCCCACGAACAAGCCGATGGACAAGAAGAACGGTGTCATACCTGTTCCGTAGTTGCTCACGCTTTCCGCTTTGTTCTCGGAAGAATTGACTGGTTCCGCAAACATGTTCACCACATCATCCGTTTTCTTCACTTCGGATGTTTTCTTGGCAGCGTCATTCAGCTTGGTTGCCAGCTCTCCGGAGCCGTCCTTCAGATCCGAAAGACCGTTAGCCAGTTTGCCTGCTCCCTCTCCAAGCTGTTTGGAACCGTCGGCTAACGATGATACGCCGCCGCTGAGTTTACCTACACCTGTTTGTAAAGCCGTTGTACCCGAGCCAAGCTGCTTCGCGCCAGCAGCCAGCTGCGAACCGCCTGTTGCTGCTTCACCCAGCTTGCCGCTGAACTGTTTCAAGCCATCGGAGAGCTGAGCTCCTCCCTGACTGAGCTGACCGGCACCAGCTAGCAGCTGCTTCTGTCCATCGACGAGCTGGTTTGCACCAGCCAGCAGCTGTTGCTGACCTCCATGCAGCTCAGTCGCGCCAGCAGCCAGCTGCTGATTTCCTTGATGGAGCTGATCAGCACCTTGTGCCAGCTTCTGCTCGCTCTCATGCAGCTGTGCACTGCCATCAGCAACAGCCTGGCTTGCAGCAATCAGCTTCTGAACATCCGCACTTGCAGCCAGTTCAGGGTTGCTAGCTGCAAGCTGCTTCAATCCGGCAGCGACGCTTTGCGCGCCATCGGCTACCTTGCTGCTGCCGTCTACAGCAGATTGCAGCCCTGTTGCCAGCGTTCCGCTGCCCTGCACTGCCGTTTGCAGCCCGTCTGACAGCTTCGCACTGCCTTGTTCGGACGATTGCAAACCGGCCTGCAGCTTGTTTGTACCATCGAGTGAAGATTGGAGGCCTGCGGCCAGTTTATCACTGCCCGTTTTCAACTGGTCAGCACCGCTTTGAAGCTGACTTGTAGCCGCCTGCTGCAGCTGCTGCAAGCCTGAAACCAGACTTGTTGTGCCGCTCTCCAGTTTGGACGCCCCATTATGCAGTGCATTTACACCGTTACTTAATGGAGACAAACCATCCTGAAGCTTCAATGTCCCGGAGGCAAGTTTCTCCAGATTGTCTTTCAGCTTCACAGCTCCGTCATCCAGTTTGACTGCCCCGCTCTTCAACTCTCCTGCACCGTCGCCAGCTTCTGCCAAGCCGTCGGATACCTCCGAGAACTTGTCGAGCAGCGTCTCTGCATACGATTCAGTCACTTTGGCTGAAACCTTGGATTTCAGATCCTTGATAGCCGTTTTGCCGATTTGTGCACCAACAAAGTTGTAATTGCCATTGGGCTCATAGATCAGCTCTGCCGGTGCAGGTTTATCATCAAGCAATGTTGTTGCTTTTGATGAGAAATTTTCAGGAATGGTGATCTGCATGTAATACTTGTCGGTTTGCATGCCTTCCTTGGCTTTGGCAGCACTGACAAATTCCCATTTGAAATCATCATTTTTCTTCAATTCATCAATAAGGTCGTTCCCTACATGGAGTGATTTCCCTTCGAGCTCGGCACCTTTATCAAGATTCACTACGGCTACTGGAAGTTTATCCACATGACCGTACGGGTCCCAATAGGCAGCCAGATAAATGCCGCTGTACAGGATCGGTATAAATAAAATAGCAATTACAGGGATCAACACCTTCGGGTTTCTCACGGCCGATCCCACATCCTTGAAAAACACGGATAAAGATTTCATGTCATTTTCTCCCCTTAACCTCTCTGCTCATCAGCAGGAATAACTAATATGAAAACAGAATGAAATTTTCTGGAATTTTTACCGAAATACGTGATGACCATAATTCTCAAACGGTCAATTCAGGGCAAAAAACAAACTTGCCCTCCGACAAGTTTTACTGTCCTTCACCTTTAACTACTTCAATTATCCTGATACAACCACTTAATCATCCTGATACAACCACTTAATCATCCAGATTCTAACCACTTAAATCTTCCAACTTCAAAACACGTTAATGATCTCAGCCAGCCTTGTCAGTGACTGCTATTCCCTCCATCAGGAAAAGACGAAAGTAACTTTTGATCTCATCCTTGCTGAGCGGTTCATGGAGCTTGCTCCAGTCTGCGGTTAGTGCCGTATACAAACGAATCATCATAAACGCAACGACTTGCGGATCACAATCCCGAATCTCTCCGCTTTCTCTAGCCTTCTCCAGCTCCCGTGCCAGAAAATCGGAAGTCACTTTCTCAACCTTGTCCAGTCCCGCTTTGGCCTGCAGCGTTCCAAAATCCTTTAACTCCTGCGACAGCTTAACCAGCAGCTCATGGTCACGACGAAATTCCAGCAATGCATCCAGCACACGGAACAGATTTTCGAAAAAGCTGCTCTCCTGGTGCACTTCGCGATGTGCGATGTTTTTCATCTCCTGGATAACTTCAACCAGAATCTGATCAAAAAGCTGCTCTTTATTGGTGAAAAAAGTATAAATCGTACCTTTGCCTACATTCGCAATTTTGGCAACCTGATCCATCGTAGTTGCTTTGTATCCAAACATAGCAAACGACTGAGCGGCTGCATGAATAACCTGTTGTCTCCTGTCAATCGGAGCCATTGTATCTCCTCCTTGCTTCTCTTAGATCGCTCGAATATGATGAGTGATGCAGTCGTTCTTTCAGAATTGACCAGAAATACAAAACGGTCATTCGGTCACAAGTTACAATATCACCTTCAAATTAAGATTGCAACCCTAACAATGAAAAAATGTATTAATTTTTTTTAACCTAAATGCAGTGGAAACTGTAAGCTTGGTCGTCTATAGTGTAAGATGACTCAAACAGTCCGCACATACATGAAGTTTGATGTCTCAAAACGTGGAGGATGGTGTAAATATTCAGGGATGAAACATGATTCCATACATTTTCGTATATTCATGTAATAGAAGCCTTGCAGCGCCGTCTCAAGCTAACTCACGATACGAATTTTCTTATTGCAAATTTTTAAATTCTTGTCTTATAGCAAATTTTTAAATTCAAATTTAATTAAACTTATGAATAAAGGTGAACTCATGCGAAAACCAAGAGTGCTCTTATTATCAGAAGGATTCGGTACTGGTCACACGCAGGCGGCTCACGCCTTGGCACACGGAATCAAAAAAGTCAGTCCGCATGTTCATAGCCGTGTCATTGAACTCGGAAAATTTTTGAATCCAACTGTGGCTCCACTTATCTTTACTGCATATCGAAAGACACTATCGGTTCAACCCAAGCTTGTCAGCCTGTTGTATCGCACACAGTACAACAAATCGTTAAACGGCTTTACCAAACTGGCGTTGCACCGTATTTTCTATACTCAAACAGCTCAGGTTATTGCTCAGCTGCGGCCAGATATCGTCATCTGTACTCATCCGTTTCCCAATGCGGTCATCTCCAGACTTAAACGTCAGGGGCTCAAAATTCCGCTCTACACATTAATTACAGATTATGATGTACACGGAACCTGGATTAATCCTGAGGTTAACAGATATCTCGTTTCTACACCTCAAGTTAAGGGCATGCTGGAAGATCGAGGAGTTCCTTCCTCGCAAATTCAAATCACAGGTATTCCGGTACACCCCGACTTCTGGGAGAATGGTGATAAGGTCAAGCTGAGAGAAGAAATGGGACTGCGCAATATGCCGACTGCCTTGCTTATGGGAGGCGGCTGGGGTCTTTCTTTTGACGAGGAGCACATGAAAGCTCTTGCCTCTTGGGCAGATCGGGTACAACTCGTATTCTGTCTTGGAAGCAATCAGAAGATGATTGACAGAATGAAGGAAATTCCATGCTTCCAGCATCCGAATATTCGCATCCTGGGGTACACTCGGGAAGTTAGCAAACTTATGGATGTATCGGATGTCCTGATCACGAAGCCGGGAGGCATGACATGCACAGAAGCAATGGCTAAAGGTCTTCCTATGCTGTTTATTCCGCCACACCCTGGTCAAGAAGAGGAGAACTGTGAATATTTTGTACAAGCCGGGCATGGGCGAATCATTGACTCTGCCGATGTCATTACAAATTGCTTCCAGGAGCTGTGTGATGAGCAGCAGCAAGGGACGACAACTCCTCGTAGAAATGATCAAACCGAACAAGCTGCTGCCTATGATCCGACGCTTTGCGCCCAAGCTGTTCATGATTTATTATTCCCGGCAACTTCAGAAGTTACAGCTCCGTCTCTAGAGCGGTTTAAAGCCGGAATAACTGCCAGACCCTTGTCCAGTACCAGACTACCTCTATAATGCCGCTAACGGGCCTTAGAATTGGTCTGAGAGCTTAAATAATAATATATACTCATGAACAATATGTACAACAATAAAAAAACAACAAAAAGGGTTCCCCTTCACTGATGAAGGGAAACCCTTTTATTTAACCCCATCCAACCGTATATTCTTCCAGAAAAATGGGTATATTATATGTGAAGATTCACTCGGAAAACGACGAAATAAAACTGCATTACAACATTTTCAGGGCTGATGTGAAGCTCACAACGTTAACTACCCTGCCTGTTTGCAGAATTTCAAGGCCGTTTACTTGTAGAAAGTATGATGACCGATCCTTTTCACTTCTTTCTTCGTACGAGCCACTGTCAGATCGTCCGCAAGCGTCAATGACAGGAAATAATACGTATTATCAGAGACTTCCTTCTGTCCGTTCAACGCAGCATTCACCGCTTTGATGCTGTCCTCATTCGGCGTCACCCGTTTCAAACGGCCGTTCGCAACAGGACTGAACTGGGATTTCTGATAGATGACCTTATATATAGTATCGGGAAAATTGGCTGACCGCAGCCGGTTTAAGACAACGTTGGCAACTGCCACTTTGCCTTCGTACGGTTCACCTTCTGCCTCTGCCATGACTATTTTCTGCAGCAGAAACAGTTCTTTATCGGACACACTGTAAGACCAGGTTGCGAGTTTCGCATCTTCCTGTTTCAAAAGTTCGGTCCGCGTAAAGTAAAGTTTTTGGGGGGGAGTTGAAACAGCAGCAGCCGCTTTGGCCCGTTCAATTTTGGCCAGTTTCAAGGCAGCTTCTTTTTTAGCTTTTGCGTCAGCAATCGCCTTCGCTTTTTGTCTGGCCGCAGCCTGCTTCTGTTCCTGCTCATGTTGAGCAGACACAAGCCAGTTTCTGGCTGGCAGCGCAGCAGTCCAGTTTACCGATTGTGCAGACGGGTGAACAGATAGACTTGTCCCATCTTCCGTCATTCGCCTCTGCTCCGGAGACAAAGACAGGTTATTATGTGTCGAAGCTGCAAGCTCCGTCATCTGTTTGCTATCACTCGCTTCATTCCACTTCCCAGTCGCTTGAACGACATTTACCCCCACTATACATACAAGCAGCACAGATAACATCGGTGCTACCCAACGATTCTTGCTTATAATATCCATTCGAAGATTCCTCCTGTCGAAACAATTCCCTAATCTAAGTAACCCAAAAAAAAGAATTTGAATAACGATGGCTAATATTACATAGGGATAAACACAATGTCAATGTGAGTTTATGGCATAAAAAAGTTTTTCAGGAAAATGAAAACGTATCCAGTGTCTCATACATTGGCGATTGTGCAAGCCTTGTCACATAAAGTACAAACCCGTCCACAGTCCATGAATTCCCATGAGAAACAGGTTCTGTAACGAGGTTTGTGACACCATTATTATCCATTCCAGGCAAGTGTCCAACATATTTTCTGGCCACGGTCACATGTGGACGATACGGCCTCAGCTCTGCTTCAAAGCCTAGCTCCTTCGTCGCCTGAACAATCGTCGCTTGCAGAAGGTGTAACCGCTCTACCTCTCCGCTAACACCCCTCCATAGAACCCTGGGTGAATGTTCCAGGCCAAATGTGCCCCATGTGTCAAGCTGCAGCTCAAACCTGCTAAATTCAGCAGCAACAGTACGCAGGGCTGCACGAAGATGACCGACATCACTCATCAACGTATCTCCCAAAAACTGCAATGTAATATGATAATCCCTATGGTCCGTCCATTTGCGAAAATCAAGTTTGTTCCGAATGGGCTGTACTTGCATCTGAAGAAACTGCTGAATATCCTCAGGCAGACGTACAGCGATAAACAGACGCTCCCGCCGGGATGCATGTTCCTGAATTGCTTGAGTATTCATTCCATACACCTCTCTAAAGTTCGCTCTATTATTTCATAAATATGCATAGCATTTCAAGCTGGGTAAATATAGATTGACACAAAGAGTGACATTTGCATATAAGGCTTCATTCCTGCATTTTCTATCTTTGTGCACGTCATGTACCTAATCTGATACACTTGAAAAGACGAATCCATTGATCTCAGGAGGAATACACTTTATGGGCAAAATCATATGTTTTCCAGCATTATCTGAAGAGCAGCAGCAGCGGATACAGCAAGCCGCACCAGGGTACACCATCCAGATCGGCAAAGCCAAAGACCTCGATCCAGCCGAATTTAAAAAAGCAGAGATTATACTCGGATGGTCTTCCCTTATTCGTGAACATGCACTAAATGAGGACAGTCCACTGAAATGGATTCAGGTCTGGTCGGCTGGTGTTGATCATCTTCCAATAGAGGATCTGCAGCATAAACAAATTCAGGTGACCAGTGCCAATGGCGTTCATGCCATCCCTATTACGGAAATTATTCTGGGAATGATGTTATCCCACAGCCGATGGTTGAGACAAGCTATGCTGTATCAGCATCAAGCCGAATGGAAGGCTCCCGGCAAAGCGCTGCCGGAACTGCATGGCAAAACAGCAGTAATCGTCGGCGTTGGGGAAATCGGCACCGAAACAGCACGAGTCCTGAAAGCTCTGGGCATGCACACTGTTGGCGTACGACGTTCAGGCAAGGATGTACCAAACATAGATCATATGTATGATATGTCCGGACTGCATGAGGCTGTCCGTCAAGGCGATTATGTAATCAATATTTTGCCACTGACCGATGAAACCCATCACATTTACAATCAAAATACATTCGATCAATTCAAAACCCATGCTTGTTTTGTTAATGTAGGTCGCGGCCCCAGCGTAGATACAGAAGCACTTCTAGGTGCTCTTCGCAGCGGGAAGCTCGCTTTTGCAGCCCTGGACGTATTTGAAGAGGAACCTCTCCCGGCAGACCACCCGCTCTGGACAATGGACAATGTGTTAATTACACCACATATCGCAGGAAGTACAGAGCAGTACACAGAACGCGCTCTTGATATTTTCATCAAAAATCTGGAAGCTTACGTTGCTGGCAAAACTCTACCGCTCAACCTTGTCGATTATAGTCATAAATATTAACACAAACACATGTTCTCGTGCAATATGATTCAAATTACAAATCAATATAAGACAGAGAATATGCTGCCAAGAGTTCAGCGCACAACAAAAAAACTCCATCAGGAAAATATTTTCCTTGGTGGAGTTTTTCATAGGACTCAATTCGCTTATACCGGTCAGGAACATACCCAGATATGCCTTACAAATGCACTTTTACGAACCGTTCCATACCGCTCAATGGTCCAGCCCGCTTCCAATAAATGCTCCTGAACCCACTCTGTAGAAACAATTACAGCTCGACCACACAATTCACGTAATTTCATCAGCATTGCCCGCTGCTCATGATCGGGAAGAACAGAGCATAGATTGTACGGCATGTCGAATAATGCCGAATCATAACTTCCCTCAAGCTCCTTCATATCCCCTAGCGTAATTCGTTGTGCATCATATCCAAAGTGTGGTAAATTGACACGTGCTCCCCGCACTGCAAGTGCATTCAGATCATTACCTCTTGCATCAATTCCCATGGACAAAGCTTCAATGACAACGGTCCCCATCCCGCAGCAGGGATCAAGCAAACGATGTCCCTCCACTTCTGGAACAGCGATATTCACAAGTGCTCTTGCCAGAGCAACACCGAATCCGGTGGAGTAGTTTTGTGGCTTCTGCTGATGAACCTGCCATGACTTGTCCGATTCTGTCCACTGACCGAGGAGCCATTTTTGCCCTGTTTTGATTAGTCCAAAAGTCACTTTAGGCTGCTTCATCTGAGCTGTTCCCCGGATACACATCCCGATGTCTCTTTCTAACTTGCGAGCCTGATCATAATCCGGCACAGCGTCTCCTGCCTTCAAACAAACCACCTTAAACGTCTCTTCTGGCATCAAACGAATCTCCCTGGCCACAGGAAGTAATTCGGCAGCTGAATCGCCATGTCCAAGCACCTCCAGCCGTCCATGGATAAATGGACTTCTCCCCGGCAAAATACATCGTTCAGACCAAACGTACGAGCTGCCGGCACTATTTATCGTCAAATCCGTTTGAAGAAGGGTGCTTAGTTCCATCTCGCATAATTGCAGCTCATTTTCATGACATGCAAAGGTATATAGGTAATGAAAATGTTGAGATTCTATAGTGTCACCTTCGTCGATCCGTTCAAATTCAGCAGAACTTGCAGGATACACCTCGGCTTTGTTCAGATCATTCGCCATAATACTCCTCTTTTCCCATCTTTCATAGCATACCCTCTCTTCGAGCAGCGCCAAGCGTCGGTAGTCATTGTATCCAAAGTCAGGATGAGTGACAACTGTACAGGGTTTTGATGCAGCTTGCTTTTGACCAGAAAATAAAAAAACAGGGACCTCCAGCATCGGAAATCCCCCTTATCACTTTCATTAGTACCTGGTCTTAAACCTGATTTTATACGACGTAAACATGATGGTTCAAACAACCGTTTTACCCTGTTTCTTCTATTAAAATAGAACAGCTTCATACAGAACAGATTAAACTTTCAGTTTTTCAATAGAAACGACCAGATCGTCAGACATTTCCTTCAACGTTTGAATATTACTGCTGATCATTTCCAATGAGCTTACCTGTTCCTCTGCCGAAGCAGAGACTTCCTCCACACTTGCAGCCGATTGCTCGGATACCGCAGAAATCTGCTGACTGAAATCATTCATTTGACCACTGCTCTCTTCCATCCCGGCAAGTCCATCCGTCATTCTTCCAATGACTTCAACCATGCCTTCAACGGATTGATTAATAGTCCCGAATAACTGACCTGAAGCAAGTACATGCTCCTGTCCAAGCTGTGTTTCCTGCACACCGACACGCAGTTCGTTTACAACTCCCTGTGAGTCCTGTTGAATGTCCTGAGTAATGGTCGTAATCTCTTCAACAGAAGCCTGTACAGCCTCGGATAATTTACGAACTTCGGAGGCGACAACCGCAAATCCGCGTCCACTCTCGCCAGCCCGCGCCGCTTCAATCGACGCATTCAACGCCAGCAGGTTCGTTTGACGCGCGATGTCGTGAATCACCAGCACCAACTTGGAAATATCCTCGTTTTTACGATTGAGCTGCTCCATCTTGTTCATTGAAGATGACACTGCGCTGGCGATCTGCTGCATCTGTTGTACAGATTCTTCCATGGCCTTACGGCCATTCTGTCCTTGCTCCAGCACCTGATTAGACATATCACGAAGCTGATTTCCCTGCTCTGCATGTTTCTGAATATGATGATTCAGTTCTTCAACCGCGCGAGCAGATTCTACTGCAGTTTGTGCCTGACTTTCAGCAGCCTTCGCAGACTCTTCCATTGTAATCGCAATTTGCTGACTGCCAATCTTGACTTCTTCCGAAGCGATGGCCAATTCATTGCTTTGCCGATTCACCGTTTCGGCTACACGCCTTACATTTAACACCATCGAAGTCAGGTTAGCTTTCATCTCATTGACCGCTTTCGCCAGAGTACCAACCTCATCTTCATGTTTCGTATGTACATCCTGTACGTTCAACTGACCTTCCGCGATCAATTTAACGGCACTGATGACACGAAGCAGCGGTTTAACGACTTGTGTACGGATAATCGGTACAAATATAGCCGTGATGATAATCATCACAAGCACACCTATAATCACTGCCAACCTGCCATCCTGAACGGAACGGATCGTTTGGGCTGCGGATGCATCCGATTGCTGCTGATTGTAATTGACGAGGTAATCCAGATTCACCTGCATAGTATCGAAGGAGTCCGCTCCTTTGACAGCAACTTCCTTGGCAAGCTGTGTCTGTCCTTCGTCACTTAGTCGAATCGCTTGCGTATTGATTTTAAGATATGCTTCCCACTTACCATTAAACGAATTCCAGTTTTCCGCCTCTTTCGCAGACTTGCTCAGTTTATCATAAGCGGCAATAGCTTGTGTTGTCTCACGAATAAATTTGGTACGCTCTTCGTTAATCGCAGGTCTGTCGGATGCATCAGCATCAAAGTAGCGATAACTTAAAGACAAAATATGCTCTGTTGTATAGTTCAAGCGGTTGATCTCCTGAATAGACGGCATCCAGTTACGAGTAATATCATTCGTGTTCGTTTCGATTGAATTCATCCGGCCAATAATGGTAACGCTTAAAATGATTAGACAGAGGATTAACAAATAAAACGCGATGCTGATACGCAGACCGATACTCCTGATTTTAAATCTGCTAAACATATGAATTTCCCCCTCATGACTACTTTCACATCAAATCCAATTTTAGTGCTATTTCAGCGGTTAACCCATTCTATCGCCTCTTGCAAATTGCACTCATCTATATGATGACTACCCATAAATAGCCATAAAATATTATAGCATTCTTTTGTCAGGTTGACGCTGTAAATTGTAAAAACATGTTGAAATTTATCGAATTAAAAAAGCTGCTTTATCCGAATACTTCGGATTTGCAGCTCTTGATTTCATGTATAGTACACTTCAATAATGCATTTTAACTGTTGCACTGCGAAAAGCGAATCAAACACTCCTCTTTGGCTTCAGCAAGCAAACGATAGGAATCCAGCCTGCGTTCATAATCCGGCCCAGCCGTCACGATGAGGATGCGGTCCGTATTTAACCTCTGCGCCAGCCGCCAAAGCTGCTGCCACACTTGTTCGGGTGTGCCCGCAATATGCTTCAATACATCTGAATCTGAATCTTTTGAACCAACTAGCCCACCTGAATCACGCGCGCTACTCGATCCCAGAGGATGTTCACGATCCAGATGATCGCCTGACTGTCTCTGCTGATTCTCTCTGCGTTTGTCCGCCATCTCACGGCTCCAGATCAAAGCCTCTCTCTCTGAAGCAGCGCACATCACACTAACGGCCGCCATGACCACAGGCCGCTTCAGATGAGCGCTCGGAACAAATTGCTCGCGATAACGACGAACAGCCTGCACGCCATCCGAATCACTCATGAATTGACCAAACACATACCCCATACCAAACTGGGCGGCAAAGGCTGCACTCTTGAGATTGGTGCCCAGCATCCATAGGGATAGCGGAGTTTCAGGAATCGGACGAGCTGTAACCGGAACATCCTCATACGTATAACGATCCTCCAGCAGCGCGGTCAATGACGCAAGGGATTCAGGCAGCTTCGAAACATGCTGCAGGTAATTGCCGCTGAGCGCCATAGTGGCATGAGGTCCTCCGCCCGGAGCCCGTCCTAATCCAAGCTCAATACGGCCCGGATACAGCGACGCAAGCAGACGAAACGACTCCGCCACCTTCAGCGGGCTGTAATGCGGCAGCAGGACGGCTCCTGAACCAAGCTGAATGGATGCCGTCCTTGCGCCGATATGTGCCAGCAGCACCTCTGGAGCAGCCGAAGCAAGCTCAGCCATGTCATGATGCTCGGAAGTCCAATATCTGGCGTACCCCCACGCCTCAGCACGTTGAGCCAGAAGCACAGCTTGCTGAAGCGCCTGTTCAGCGGTCACACCATTCAACCGGGGGACCAGATCCAGCACACCGAGGCTGATATTTTTTTCAAACGTCAAAGCCTCAACTCCTTATGAGAACATGCTTCTCTTTCCTTCTCTTCCACCAGACCATAAATGGAGTCCAATAACCCGGATTACAGATCACAGATGCTGCACACTAATCCAGATCATAGATCGAACCCACCTTCAGGCCGTACAGCTCATTATAAATTTTCTCGGCAAAAGCATCCGTCATGCCGGCGATATAATCAATCACCATATGTTCCCAGGTCCAGATCGGCTGAGATTTGGCCTGATCCTTCTCATACCGCTGCAGCCAATCGGATGGTATGATGGATTTTGACGTTTCCGGGTCAAGGAACGCATCCCATAAGCGCTTGATCATCCACTCACTGCGTTTTTGCAGCCGCTGTACACGCAGGTCCCGAATCATCGTTACCCAGGCGAAGCTCTTGAGCACACTCACCGTGCGCAGCATGTCGAGGTCTTCCACACCCTCGCGCACGAAAGTTACTTTTTTCCAATCGCCATCATCAATGACACCAAGGCTTCCAACAAAAAGGCTGACCCAATACGCTTTCACCTCACGACGGGTACGCGAGTAGTCATGCTCACAGAAAGGCATCTTCTCATTCCAGATGCGCAGGAACGACGCAAGGACCTCTTCCACTTTTTCCGCGATTGCTTCACGGGTCCAGCCCTTCCAGAATAAATCCTCCAGCGTGGTGATTTTATCTACAATGAGCCGGTTGATATGCTGGTCCTGCAGGAAATGCTCATGCACCTCGATTTTGCCTGCCTTGATGCCGTCCTCCAGATCATGTGCAGAATACGCTATGTCGTCGCAGAGGTCCATCAGCTGCGCCTCAAGAGTTTTCTTGCCAGCAGGGATGCTCCAGCGCTCCCGAATCTCGCGGATGTACTGCCATTCATGATGGTACATGCCTTTCTTGCTCTCCGTGCCCGGGTAAGGGTACTTGTTAATGCCCAGCAGCACGGCATCGGAGAGGTTCAGTCCGTCGATATCCTCCCGCTTCTCCAGATACATAATAAGACGGAAGTTATGTGCGTTTCCTTCAAAATGCTCGTATTTCCGCTTCAGCTCCGCGCGCACCTCGGATTCGGCCTTGGGCACTTTGGCTGTACGGCTTTTCTTCATGATCTTCTTGGTTTCTGTGTTGATCAGATCATCCAGAATGCCATCCAGCACTTCTTCCCCTTTATGCCCGAAAGGCGGGTGGCCGAAGTCATGTGCAATCGCAGCACACTCCACCACCTCCGAATCAATGATAAGCCCCGGACTCTCCGCCTGGCTAAAGTCTACCTCAGGATAACGCCGCAGCAGACTTCTGGCCGCTTCTCGGGCAATCTGCGCCACCTCCAGGGAATGAGTCAGACGTGTGCGATAATAATCGCCCGTACCTGCTCCAAATACCTGTGATTTGCCTTGCAGCCGCCGAAAGGTCGGTGAATGTATCAGTCTGGAGTAGTCTCGTTCATACGCTGCACGCGAGCCCTCCAGTTTCGTTAATTCAGGATATTGTCTATGTTCTCTCAGATCATTCCATTGCATGTGAATCACTCCTAGCCGACTGTCTCTATTTTGAGTGATTATACACAACATCTGCGGTTTCGAAAAGCAAAACCTGCTCGTCATGTCATCTCTTCTCACATCAACTGGTGATGTACAGCCCTATCTTTAACTATTATACCCTGCAAGACTATGATCTGTGCATAGAATTAGAAACAACCCGTCGTTTGGCGGGAGAGAGAAGTTGCGATGATTGTACACATCAGAAATGAGTTGTGCGCAGTGCATGGACATGAACAGAATGCTCGGAACGTCCGCAGCATATGCATAAGCGGTTGATTTCCAATGTGTGCAGCACGCACGATACATGTAGCAGACCACCCTCGTTATGAAGCGGGACACCGCGTACTAGGAGCTTCACGTCACAAGTGAAACACTACAATGTTGGACAGAACGTAATTAACGCTACTACACAGGCCGCATTACACCTCCCTCCACCGCTAACGATTCTGAGAGAGCTTATTGGGCCCATTTTCACACGTTTCCAATTCTAACGATTCTCACAAACGCTATTTCACCCTAAACCCGCAAAAAACCGAATATATGGAGCTGTGGAGAGAATTAACGTCTCTACGAATCGTTAGAAAAAATAATGTGCGAAAAAGTGCAAAATAACGTTTCCAGGAATCGTTAGAGTAAATTAGCAGTTGGGCGGACTGGGCAGGTTCAGCCGATTGGACTGAATTTAGCTGTATTGGGTCAAGGTAAGGTAAAGTAAAGTAATGTAATGTAATGTAATGTAATGTAATGTACGGTGCCTTAAATTGAGTTGTTGCCTGAATGAAAGAATGACATGAGTGGTACGTGAGCAGCCCCATTATAAAAAGAAAGAAACCCGGCAGGCACATAACGTCTCCTGTCGGGTCTACCTTCTAAGTAGGCTGAATCCACCTATCGAGCTGTGATTTAAACATACACACTTACTCTAATCCTGATGAAGCGTTAACTGGGTAACTCAACATTCCAGCAGACTTACACCATCACTTTGCAGATATCGTTCGTGAACTCCACTGGGTCCTGAATCGGCAGACCTTCAATCAGCAGCGCCTGGTGATACAGCAGGCTGGTGTACAAGCTCAATTTCTCTTTATCCTGCGCAAAAGCATCCTTCAACGATTTGAACACATCATGGTTCACGTTGATCTCCAGCACTTTATCCGCCTGTACGTCGCCGCTGTTCGGCATCGCTTTGAGCACCTTCTCCATCTCGATCGTCAGCTCGCCCTCTGTGGACAAACATACCGGATGGCTGCGAAGGCGTTTGGATGCTTTCACTGCTTTGACTTTACCCGCCAATTGCTCCTGCATGGCTTCGAACAATTCCTTGTTGTCATTGTCCTGCGCTTCGTTCTCTTCCTTCTCTGCACTATCTTCGATACCCAGGTCTCCGCTGGAGATCGATTTGAACTCTTTCTCCTTATAGTTCGTGATCATCTTGATCGCGAACTCGTCGATATCGTCCGTAAAATAGAGGACTTCGTATCCTTTTTCCAATACTCCCTCGATCTGTGGCAGCTTCTCGATCCGGCTGATCGACTCACCCGCAGCATAATAGATGTACTTCTGATCCTCCGGCATTCTGGAAACATACTCGTCCAGGCTCACCAGCTTGTTCTCCTTGGAGGACGTGAACAGAAGCAGGTCCTGAAGTATATCCTTGTTTGCGCCATAATCGCTGTATACGCCATATTTCAGCTGACGACCAAACGCTTGATAGAATTTCTCGTAGTTCTCACGCTCGTCTTTGTGCAGGCTTTGCAGCTGGCTTTTGATTTTGTTTTTGATGTTCTTGGCAATCAGGCTAAGCTGACGGTCATGCTGCAGCATCTCGCGGGAGATGTTCAAGGACAGGTCCTCGGAATCCACCATCCCCTTCACAAAACCAAAATAATCCGGCAGCAGGTCGCCGCACTTATCCATGATCAATACGCCGTTGGAGTAAAGCTCCAGACCTTTTTCGTACTCTTTGGTGTAGTAGTCAAACGGTGTGTTCTCCGGGATAAACAGAATCGCATTGTATACCACCGCGCCGTCCGCGCTAATGTGCAGATGTTTGAGCGGTTTGTCAAAACCGTACCGTTTCTCCATATAGAAGTTGGTATAGTCTTCTTCGGTCAGCTCGCTTTTATTTTTACGCCAGATCGGCACCATGCTGTTGACGGTTTGCTCTTCCTTGTACTCCTCGAACTCGTTCTCCGTGCCTTCCTTCGGACGGTGGTTGGTCACATCCATTTTGATCGGGTAACGAATGAAGTCGGAGTATTTCTTGATGATGGATCTCAGGCGATACTCTTCCAAAAACTCGTCATACGAGTCCTCTTCGGTGTTTTGTTTAATCGTCAGCACAATCTCCGTACCTACCGAGTCTTTCTCAGCAGGTGTGATGGTATAGCCGTCCGCACCCTCGGACTCCCATCTCCACGCTTCGTTGCTGCCCAGCGTTTTACTTGTTACGGTCAGCTTGTCCGCCACCATAAATGCAGAGTAGAAACCTACCCCGAATTGGCCAATAATGTTGTGACCGTCTTTGGCTTCGTTTTCTTTCTTGAACGCCAGGGAACCACTTTTCGCAATCACACCCAGGTTGTTCTCCAGCTCTTCCTGTGTCATCCCAATCCCGGTATCGGTGATCGTCAAGGTACGGTTATCCTTATCAATGGTAAGCTTGATGAAGTAATCCTCTTTGTTGAATACGAGTGAATCGTCGGTCAATGCTTTGTAATATATTTTGTCAATGGCGTCACTGGAGTTGGAGATCAGCTCTCTGAGGAAAATTTCCTTTTGGGTGTAAATGGAGTTGATCATCATATCCAGCAAACGTTTGGATTCTGCCTGAAACTCTTTCTTAATCGCCATGAATGAAGTGCTCCTTTCAAATTGGGTATCGAATGATTCGCTTGAAAAAGGCAAGCTGCGCTGCAAGGCAGAGGTCTTGATAACGAATCGTTTTTCGGATCGCTGTTATCCACCCATTTCATTATATCCGATCGAATGTGGGAGAAATTCTGGAATGAGGGCGAACGCTTCGATTCCTGCAAATCCGATTTCGTTCACTCTCCACTACTCTTGCGCAGCATAGCCACATGTTTGGCAAAATCATTCCATATGTAGTGGTATAGCTGCTGAATTGTTAGCACTCAAATGACCAGAGTGCTAAGCCCTTCTTTTTATATAACATATGGGAAAATTGGGTGTCAATACGAAGACGGTTATTTTAACAAAATGATTGATTTTACACGGCATGGTACATACTTCAACTCGTTATATTGTTTTTTCACACCACATGTTCAGCGCCAGATGTGTTCCTTGGCTATACGTCTCGCTCGGTCGAATTCACACCCTTAGCCCAGTGTAACGTACTTGCTCCAGCAACACAAAAAACCGGCTCGAAGCTCGGTTCGGGACGGAGTGTGTGGAGAAAGCAAACGATTACTAACATCTGCACGACGAGTAGTCACTAACCTTAAACGCCGCCCTAGGACTCAATTTCGGCCAAACGAACGATGGATTTCAAGTGCCAGCAACAAAATATGGTGTGTCTGAAAACGCTGAAGGCAGCCCACTTTGCTTTGTTGAAATTTCGTTCCAACCCAGAAAATTTATCGCAGGCGTGCCGGGGTACGTCAAGGAAAAGTGACGCAGCAGGGGGGCAAAGTGGCGGTAAAAGATGCAATTCAGTGGGCTTCATAGATGCCTCCAGGATACCGCGCAGGCCCAAATCGCTGAAATCCGCTGGCAAATGGTGTCGTACCACACTCCAACCTTTAACCTTTAACCTTTAACCTTTAACCTCGAGCCTCGAATACTATTATACCGCAAGCAGCAGCGACTGAGCTTCAAAAGCTAACGATTCTGAGAGACGCTAATTCACGCTTTTTCAGGTATTCTCCATTCTAACGATTCACAGGAACGTTATTTCACCCTATGGAGCGATAATCCAGGCAAATTCTCCGATTTTGCGATGAATAAGCTCTCTGGGAATCGTTAGCTTGGGAAATAGCCGGGAAATCGCCATATAAGCTTTCCTGGAATCATTAGAGTTCAGAGCGGCAGTTCACGCAGTGAAGGTGGCTACCACTGTTGCTGGTGCGACTACGCTACTACTATTGTTACCACTCTTGCTACTGTTACTATTATACCGCAAGCAGCAGCGACTGAGCTTCAAAAGCTAACGATTCTGAGAGACGCTAATTCACGCTTTTTCAGGTATTTTCCATTCTAACGATTTACAGGAACGTTATTTCGCCCTATGGAGCGATAATTCGGGCAAATTCTCCGTTTTTGCGATGAATAGGCTCTCTGGGAATCGTTAGCTTGGGAAATAGCCGGGAAATTGACATATAAGCTTTCCTGAAATCGTTAGAGTTCAGAGCAGCAGCTCACGCAGCAGGCGGTGCCCTACTTCTACTTCTACTTCTACTTCTACTTCTACTTCTGCTGCTGCCACTATTTCTACTCTACTACCACGCATACTACTTCACCGCTTATATGCCTCGTACCGCGACGCCAACCTTTCCCCCTCTACTTCTTCGCCATCTTGGGATCAAGGGTGTCACGCAGACCATCGCCCATCAGGTTAAAGCCCAGCACGGTCAGCATAATCGAGAGGCCAGGGAAAATAAGGGTCCACGGAGCCTTCTGAATAAACTGACGGGAATCCGACAGCATTTTGCCCCATTCCGGGTCTGGCGGCTGTGCGCCCATGCCAAGAAACCCGAGTGCAGCAGCCTCAATGATCGCCGTGCCAATGCCGAGCGTGCCCTGTACAATAAGCGGTGTAAGACTGTTCGGTAAAATGTGCCTGAACAAAATACGTGCATTGCCTGCCCCCAGCGTACGTGCCGAGGTAATAAACTCCTCCTGCCGCAGGCTGAGTACCCGTGACCGCACGAGCCGTCCATAGGTTGGGATATTCACGATGGCAATCGCGAGTAACGCGTTCTGTAGCGAGGGCCCTAGAATGGCCACAATAGCAATCGCCAACAGAATGGCCGGAAATGCCAGCAAAATATCAAATAAACGTGAGATCAGCATGTCAGCCCATTTACCATAAAATCCGGCAATCAGGCCCAGCAGCGCTCCTGCAATGATGGAACCAATGACCGAGAAAAATCCAACCCATAGCGATATTCGCGCTCCATGCAGCACACGGGAGAAGACATCTCGCCCCAAATCATCTGTTCCAAACCAGTGCTCTGCCGAAGGAGCCTGAAGTCGGTCCTGCAGCACCTGCTCTTTGTAGTTATATGGTGTGATATACGGTGCAAGAAAGGCCAGAATAATGAAAAAAACGATAATAAGCAAACCTGCCAAAGCAAGTCGATTACGCCGAAAAGTCCTCCACGCCTCACGCCAGGGGCCAGACCCGCTCGCCGGCACTGCATCAACAGTTTGTCCAGTATTGGTCGACAATTTGGCCATACAGGTTCTCCTTTGCTGAACATATATAAGTGTAAAAGACTGAATAAATTAACAAGCCGTAATGTTTCCTTCGTTGTAGTGTACAAGCAATTTTTATCTTGCGTTTACTAGCAAACTTCCCGCTTGTTTATGATTTAATTATGGTTTGCTTTTGCTTTTGCTTTTGCTTTTGCTTTTGCTTTTGCTTTTGCTTTGCTTCTGCTTTACACCGGTTTACCTATGGTTTCATTTTTGAACTCTCTTACTCGTAACATTTTGCCGTAATTCATCTGTTTGTCTGTAATTCAGCTTCTTCCCTTACATCCGTCCTTCTTACTTGTAGCTGATCCGCGGATCAAACACGGCATACAGCAGGTCTACAATCAGATTGATTACTACGAAAAAGAAAGCTACAATCAGAATTCCGCTCTGAATCACGGGATAGTCCCGCGAACTGATCGCTTCATATATATAACGTCCGACACCCGGCCAGGCAAAGATCGTTTCTGTCAGCACCGCACCGCCCAGCAGCGACCCGGTCTGTATACCGATGACGGTCAGCACGGGAATAAATGCATTTTTGAGTGCATGTCCGTATACGACAAAAAACGGTCCCAAGCCTTTCGCCTTGGCGGTACGAATATAATCCGAGCTCATCACTTCCAGCATGCTGGAACGGGTCATCCGCGCAATAACAGCCATCGGAATCGTGCCTAATGCCACACTTGGCAAAATCAGATGTTTGGTCACCGTCCACAGCTGATCCCAGCGTCCCGCAAGCAGGGTGTCCAGCACGTACAAACCTGTAATTGCATCCACCGGATCACGCGCATTCATGCGTCCGATCGACGGCAGCCACTGCAGCTTGTTCGCAAACAGCCACTGCTCCATGAGACCCAGCCAGAAGATGGGCATGGATACCCCGACAAGAGCGATGACCATGCAGCAATAATCAAACCATGAGTTATGCTTCCAGGCACTGATAATGCCAGCATTCACCCCAACAATAATGGCAAACAGCATGCTCGCCATCGTGAGTTCAAGCGTTGCGGTCAGATATGGGCCAATTTCCTGGGCAATAGGCACCTTGGTGCGAATGGAAGTGCCCAGATCCCCTTTCAGCAAATCGCCCAGATAAGCGAAGTATTGCTGGAACCAGGGTTTATCAAGTCCGAGCTGGTCCCGGAGGGCCTGCTTGGACTGTTCGGTTGCTTTTTGCCCCAGAATCGTCTCGGCCGGATCACCAGGTATCGCATGAATGATCGAAAAAACGATTAACGTCATGCCCAGCAGAACGGGCAGCAGTACCAGCACACGTTTGACAATATAGCTGTTCAATTCCAGATCACCTGCCCTAAACGTATCATGCATATGATTTCATATAAGCGAGATAAGAAAAAGCACTGGCAAACACACATGCTTCGGATCGTCACTTCCAGGATGCAGAATCATCTAACAAGCATTGCATGTCCACCAGTGCATTTGCCCTGGCTACACTGTCATTTATGCCTTACCTTTGTTTGATTTGATTTGATTTGGCTTCGTTTCACTCAAAATAAGCTCCCGCATACGATTCCGTTCCGAGTGGAGATGTCACGAACCCTTTCAGATTCGCCTTTCCAGCCAAAATCGGTGTGGTATGCACAAGCGGAATCCACGGCGCGTCCTCCTTGATAATCACCTGAGCCTGTTTGTACAGATCAGCACGCTTGTCCTGATCCGTCTCCTGCTGCGCTTTTGTTAACAAACCATGTAGTTCCTCATTCACATAGTAGCTGCGGTTGTTGCCCGGAATAGCGTCCTTGTCCAGCAGGGTGTACAGGAAGTTATCCGGGTCACCGTTGTCTCCCGTCCAACCGAGCATGTAAATATCGTCTTTCTCCCCGGCTTTGGAATCGTCCAGATAGGTCGCCCACTCGGGGGATTCAATGTTTGTTTTCACACCAATTTTCTCAAAATCCGCCTGAATGGCCTCCGCTACCTTCTTGCCATCCGGCATATATGGACGGGATACCGGCATTGCATAAAATGTCACCGGATCAGGCAATCCGTCAGGGTAGCCCGCTTCGGCCAGTAAAGCTTTTGCCTTTTCCAGATCATAAACGTAATCTTCAATCGTATCATTGTAGCCCCATAACGTTGGCGGCATCGGGTTGACCGCTGGCTTCGCCTGTCCCGCAAAGAAGGCGTCGATCAGAGCCTGTTTGTTCACAGCATGGTTCAGTGCTTGTCTGACTTTGACGTTATCAAACGGTTTTTTCTTAAAATTAAACCCGAGATACGCCACGTTGAACGGTGGACGCTCAATCTTCTGCAGCTCGCTGTTGCTCTCCAGAATCGACAGATCGTCCGGGTTCAGGTCCTCCATGACATCAATCTCGCCATTCTGCAGTGCGTTGAAACGAGCGGTGTTATCAGGAATGGAGCGCACGATCACCTTGTTCAGCTTCGGCAGCCCTTCCTTCCAGTAATTCGCGTTTTTCTCCAGCGTGATGGAGTCGTTCCGCTTCCACTCTTTGAATACAAATGGACCGGTGCCTACAGGCTCGTTCTTGAAATTCTCCTTTTTCTCCTGAATCGCGGTTGGACTCGCAATCCCGAAAGATGTCATCGCAATATTTTGCAGGAAAGGGGCTTGCGGCTGGTTCAGGGTAAACTCAACCGTTGTCTCATCCAGCGCCTTCACTTCCTTGATCACACGCGCGCCCTCTGGCCCAAACATGGAATCGTAATAGTCGAAGGAATCACCTTCGAATTTATATTCACTTGCCGGATCACTCCAGCGATTAAAATTAAACACAACGGCTTCCGCATTAAAGTCGGTGCCGTCATGAAACTTCACCCCGGATTTCAGCTTGAACACATATTTCAACCCGTCCGCCGAAATCTCCCAGCTCTCTGCCAATCCTGGCACGACCTCGGTTCCACCCCCCTTGTAATCGAGAAGTGAATCAAACACCTGATGCCCGATCTTGAGCGATTCCCCATCGGTAACAATAGCCGGGTCAAGCGCAACCGAGTCTCCACCACGTCCCATAATCATCGTATCCTGGGCGGCTGCTTCCGTAGGAGGATCATTGCCTTCCGCAGGTGCCGGCGTACCCTCACCGCCCTCCTTGCTGGCGGAACAGCCAGATAACACAAGTACGGTACTCAGCGCCAAAGTCAGTAAACCGGACATCCATTTTTTTCTCATTCGCATACGTTACAACACCCTTCCCTGTCTCATTATTTGAACTAAAGACAATTTACACATGCACTCCGATGACAGAACAACTTTCGATCGCTGTTATCCCCAGATTTTTTTGATTCTCTTTTTCCTCAGATGAAAATCCGGTGATAAAGGCGAACGCTTCGCTTCTCCAGTTTTTTCTGTCCTCTCCGTTTTTGTGTAAATGAGTAGTTCAACTTGAAGCCAATCATCAGGTAATATCTTCGTAGATTTGAGTGCCTCGGTTACTTGTATCTATATAACTGTACTTGCCAAAAACTGCTTCCAATTTATTTACAGTAGAATAACAAAGTTTAGGCTAATCGTAGTTGCTGCTGGACCCATTCAAAGGAAACTCCCATCCGTCCCTGCTCATAAATCCAACGAGCCTGGTGCGTATGCTGCTGCCGATGAAAGGTTTGCAGACCTTCAAGCAGGTTGCCCTGGCAA
>NZ_JACHKG010000028.1:0-70142 GCF_014203995.1 Paenibacillus sp. JGP012
CGACGGACACCCTTGCCCTTGGCTAACAGTTCCTACTGCCAAGCCTGTAGCGGACTTTCACCGCCAAGTTATCGCCCGTGCCGGGCGCACTATTAGAAATAAGCAGCCGATCGGTCAGTTCGGCTGCTTATTTGTTTTTCATCTCGATAGACCTCTGAATTAGCTTAAATTACGAGGTTTCCTTTTTCTCTCATCTTATATACGTCCAATTGCTACGAATAAAGCTAATGCCAATAAGATGACATTCATCCCGATTGCTTGATATTCCTTCCTTTTGACATGAAGCCCGCTAGCCAATATCATGACTATCCCAAGTCCAATAGCAGCAATTGGTGTCAGCACAGGAGCCATTCCTGTCGCATTTGGCAACACCAAGCCTAATCCTCCTAATATTTCAGCTACGCCAATAAATGTAACTAATCCTTTTGAAGAATCTTTTACCCATGGTAAACTTGCTTTAGCTTTTTCATATTGAAATGCTTTCATTGAGCCAAACACTAAGAATGCTAAACCCAACAAAATTTGAATAATCCATAGCGCTATATTCATATATTTATACCTCATTCCTTACGAATTGCTTTTTCATCCTTCTCTCGCCAACCAATACTACCGCTGCTAATAGAAGAAGCACTAACGGTGCCACAGCAACATCAAACCCTTGCCCACTTTTGAAGTGAGTGAACACCGCTCCAGCCATGACGATCACTAATAAACCGCTGAAAACGGGAACCAGGCGACTCTTCCAGTACCCAATGAGCAAGCCAATTGCAGATAGGATCTCGATAGCTCCTACAACATACATGAAGCTGGTACCATACCTATACACATTGGTAAAAGCCTCTACCTGCATGGGGTTAGCACTCACTTTCATAAATCCAAATAATAAAAACCCCACTGCCAATACACCTTGTAAAATTCGAACTGTCCACTTCACAACTCATTCTCCCCCTTGTATCATTTCGGCTCCTAGGCATATAATAATACCAATGTTTATTTTCAGGAAGTAGGCACTATAATGTGTCGCAGTATACAAAAAGATACCTTAAAAGGGGCAGCACAAATGACCAATGAATGTAAAGGAGATCAAACTGGAACGGTAGAAACTTCCCTTGATCTTCTTGTTGGAAAATGGAAACCCGTTATTCTTTTTCACCTTATTGACAATGGAACACTGCGGTTCAGTGAACTACAGCGTTTGATTCCAAATGTAACGAAAAAAATGCTCACTACTCAGCTAAGAGAATTGGAGTATCATGATGTAGTAAAACGTAAGATTTATGCACAAATTCCACCTAAAGTTGAATACTCCATAACCAAATATGGACAAGGATTAATGCCGTTATTGTTGTCCATGCATGAATGGGGGAAGGGGCATTTAAAACATTTAGAAGAACTTTACGGGGATAAATATATGGAACAGAAGTAGAAAAAGAAGCGTGGCTTCCGACTCTTCCCGATCTGAATGACATGACACGACCAGACTTTTACTGGGATCAAATGTATGGTTACGGCTAAGGTCTCGGTGTTCGTACCCATATTTCGAAAGCAGCAAGTGGCTTGTTAAGTCAGTTGGGGAGTATGAATGGGCTGGAACGGCAGGCTGCATGGCCATCATAACCCGGATTCCGGGCTGACGGTGATGTATGCGCAGCATCTGTTAAATAGTCAAGAGCATTATGTGCATCGCCGTTTGCGGAATGCCGTGTATTCATGTCTGTAAGTAAGCCCAAAGAACCTTTTAGATTACGTAAAAGGTTCTTTGCTTTTTGTTCACTATATTTTTAAGTGGTTTATCCAAGCTTACTAAGCACATTACTCAGATTGTCGAAATGAAGCTCACATATCTGTGCAATCATTTCCTCTATAATATGGTCTTCGGAATGCAAGATCCAAAAGCAAATAACTCCAGCAAGGCCTGAGATAATATACTCCATTTCAATTTGAAGATGAAATTTATTTTCAAGATCCATGATGTCTGAGAAAATGAATTTTTTCAAAGCCATTTTCAAATGAAATGAGAAGTCAGGCAAACCCTTCTGAACCAGTACGGGTTTAAAGAACATGAGGTGGGTGTCAATCACGTTAAAGAGGTCAAGCAGAACTTCTGAAAGGATCTCTTTAGTTATTTCTTGATATTTGTCTGTCTTTCGGTCAGCACACACATTTAGCTTGTTTGTGTAGTCTGAATACAGCTTGTCAAGCAAGTCAGGTTTATCCAAATAGTGAAGATAAAAGGTATTTCGGTTAATCATTGCTCTATCAGCGATGTCTTGTACAGTAATACGATCATACTCCTTGATTTGGAGCAGTTCCAGGAAAGACTCTGTGATGGCTTTCCGTGTTTTTACAATACGTAAATCAAGCTTTTCTTTACTCAATCAAAGCCCTCCATATTCATATCGTTTTTTAGAATAAACGACAAATAATTATCACTTGATGTTTAAATATCATTTTAATGTATATCAACCATTGAGTGATATAAATCTACATTCTATACTATGAGTTGTCAAGGATAGTACACAAAAACTAAGGAGTATGGAATGATGAAAACAATCATGATTATTGGAGCTGGTAAGGGGCTTGGCTTAGCTCTAGCGAAAAGATTTGGAAAAGAACATTTTCAGGTGGCCTTGGTTGCCCGCAATGAGAAAAAACTTGAAGAGATGGTTCAAGAGCTTGAAGCACAGGGAATACAAGCTTCGTATTATGTCGCTGATATCTATAAAAAAACAGAGATTGCAGCAGCAACAAACAAGATACAAGAAACCTATGGAAAAATTGATGTACTGGAATTTAGCCCTACCCCAGGACATTTTCCACCGACCCCTGTCTCAGACCTGACGGAGGATAATTTAAGAGATACCTTTGAAGCTTATGTGATCAGTGCTTTGAATGTAGTTCAATCCGTTTTGCCAGATATGCTTCGTAGAAAAGAGGGGGCTATGTTATTTACAACGGGTTTATCAGCCATGCACTCCATTTCTGTGTTGGGGAATATAGGAATTGCAATGTCGGGTTTACGCAATTATTTGGGCAATTTGCACAATCAATTGGCTCCAGAAGGAATCTTTGTTGCTCATCGCTCACTCGGCGTATTTATTAAAGAAGCAGGAGAGGGAACAGTCAGTGATCCAGATGTCATCGCTGATATGTGGTTCAAAGCTTATAGTAATCGCGATACATGGGAAGAAGAATATCCTAAAGGAGTTCGGCCAGAGCATCTGTTTTTTGATACTGCAGAGCAAAAATGAACCTATCTTAACCTTAAAGACCCTGCTGTTAAATAACAGCAGGGTCCTTTATTAGAGCTATATCCCTCTATTGTATATCAGATCCAGATGATCTTTCCGATTACGATAAAAGATTTCTACATAGATGAATTAAATTTCGATGGATGCCCACTTGGATTCTTCATAATAAATAGAACTGCTGATCCCGCAATCCAAATGCTGAATAACATAAACATATTCGAAAATACAGTATGGTTCGTACCCAACACATCCAACAGCTTTCCAAGCACCGACGTACCGATCGCACCTGCAATGAAACTGCAATCCGCCTCCAAGCGAGAACAGATAGTGTGATCCTTTGCGATCCTCCCACCAATCCGAATACAGCCGCAATCAATGCACCAGGGGACATGATGAGCCCAATCTGTAGTGCAGATATGTGATGAAGGCTGGACAACATTTGTGGAATGAGGTACGGAATGAATTCCCTTTTTATCAAATACTTTGTGTATTCATCCATTGGCCATTTGAGACATTATCATACATTATAAATTTTCTCTTTGAACGCCGGTGAGAATATTCACTCAAAGTATTTAAGCAGCTTATTGGTTTAGTCCGATATTTCGCTTTTTTATTACCTAGCCGCCGGTTTTTAACCAATCATCGTCTGCTTCTTACAAGCAATTGAGTTATTTTATCCAAGTGCCCCTGCTCTTTAATGGAACCTCCACAATAACCAGAGCGGCCTTATGGCATTTCAAAGTTATCAATATGTCTAAAGCATTTCGACTGGCCAATCTCCTGATTTCCGTACATCATCATACACGCCCACGATAAATTGGTATTCCTCTTCTTGAGGTATTCCTTCTATAGAGTCATCAATATGATTATAGATTGCAATGTTAGCATCTTTAAACCTTCTCCCAAAGGCAAACTTACCATTAAGCAAAGGGATAGCGTATATATCGCCAAAAGTTTACGTCTTGTCATTTTCACGGTTTTCCGAACCGCTTCCTGAATATCTCCGTGTGTGGATCAACACTTTTTACAGTCACTAGGTTTCCTCCGACTACTTTTACTGAGTTTCGCACATGGATAAAATTATTGGATTAAGTAAACATTAACTCCATAAAAAAACGGAGGTATTACGATGTATTTCATTTGCATTGCACTTATGTTCATTGGTCTCACCTGCATCAACATTATTTTTTCTTATCAGAGCAAACACATTAATCCGCATCTCTGGCCTACGCTCAAGTTTCAGCTCATGATGCTTCCGATCTTTCTCGCTGCAAATTTAAGCGTAGGATACGGCATCAAGTTTGGTATGAAGGCTGTGAGTCAATTAGGCTATGTACTCATCACCGCAAAATGTATCGAAGTACTCATCTCAATTTGGATGGGTTATTGGTTTATGAAAGAGATTCCTTCCTGGAAAACATGGATAGGTCTTGTTGTTATCATAATTGGCGTCGTATTGGTTAAGCAGAAGTAAAGCAATCATAGGCTGGTATTATCGCCTTATGGCGGGCACTTCCTTATGGAATTTTACATTTCTTCTTAAATGGAAAGTATGTGATTTGACTCAAGTTGGAGCTTTATCATACGATCTGATCAGATTCTCCAACTTCTTTTTGCCATTTTGGCAAACTCCTCCATGATAACAAAGGATACTGTCAAAATTATAACCCAGTAATCTTTTTAAGGATTCCATTGCTTCTGGCAGGTTCACTGTTAAATGTACTGGTGGCAACTGCAGCATCTCATCTATAATGTTCTTATAGTCGTTGCTATTTCTCATAAACAATGCGAGCGATCGCATCATGTTGATGGATAGACTCTTCATTTTTACAGAATACACTGAAACTTCTAACCCAATGTTTCTCATATAGATCAGCTGCGACCAACCTTACCATATCCTCTACAAATCTTGGATTTTCATAAGCTCGCTCAGTAACCCATTTTTCGTCAGGCCTTTTTAATAACGGATGTAAGCTGCTACTTGCGTTTGATTCAGCTATATTAAGTAATTCTTCCTTCCAATATCCAGGCAACATTTCTCCTGTTATTCCTTCTATTTCTATGTTTAAAGATCCGCGCTGGTTATGTGCGCTGTATTCGCTAATTTCCTTTGAGCAGGGGCACAAGGTCGTGATTTGCACTTGTAAACCTACTTTAATAACAGGTGGTGAGTCTGACTTCCACCCTATAGTGATCGAAGCAAGAGAGTGGTTAAGTCCAGCTAAGCCCGTTATTGGGGCTTTCCGTTCATAGAACCAAGGATAAGTCACTGTGAGATCCGCACTTGGTTGTTGCATATGTTCTGCAATTTGCTGCGTCAACATGGTAAGATCAGAGATCCGATCACTTAATCCAATCTTACGGCTTTGTTCAAGTTGCTCAGTGAGCCGACTCATATTTATGCCTTTAGAATCACGATTCAATGAGGTCGTTAAACTAAAAGTTCCTACACTGGATAGCTTCTCAGGGTCTTTAGCTGAGATCACAATAATTGGATATCTCATATTCTCGACCCCCACTTGTTGCAATTCGAATAAAAAATCATTTTTGCTATTTTGTAGATCATGCATTTCCTCTTTTAGAACAGGCTTGTCTCCCTGTATAGGATCAACCGAACCAAATAGGCGAAGTCGTGTATTTTTATCCGGCAAATTTTCGATCTTATTGGTGTTTTTATTCATTAGTGTACTCCTTGCTTGCTATGAGTTAGCTTCTTTGATAGCACATTCACTAAAACGACTTCTGAACCATTCTTCATCGAAGTTTCTACCAATCAGTACGATACGACTTGTTCGATCCTCTCCCTCGTTCCACTCTCTATCAGCATCTATTCCGGATATCATGTGAACTCCCTGAAATACCACTCTGTTTTTTATAGCTTTCACATTGAGAATTCCTTTGTACCGATACAAGTCATATGAGTGTTCAACTAACCATTCATTAATTATTCTATTTACTTTTTCAAGGTCTAGAGGTCTTGTTTCTTGTAAGACTATGGAACGCACATCATCTTCATGATGGTGATGATGACCTTCCAAAAAATGTGGGTCAACCTCAAGTTTATGGTTTAAGTCAAACGCGTGGATTCCCATAATCTCATTTAAATCGAGATTCTAGACGTTGTAAATCCTCATCCTTAACGAGATCCGTCTCTTGCCTTCAAATCCTGGATCCACCCAACCTGCATTTTGAATAAACAGTCCCATACGCCCCACGGAACTCCTACCTTCCACAAAGGCGGTGATATAGCCCGGCAGTTTGATCGTTTCAAGTGTCGTAGCGAGCATAAAGGACAAAGGAGGAATTATCATATCCTCACTCTCAGTGGATTCATAAGTTGTAGGAGTATCCATAGTAATGACATCGTTCTCTTGACTCTGCTTCAAAGTCAGAAAGTGCGTACCGAGGCGCAGATCAATAGAAGCGGATTGGATCTGTTCATCCATTAATGGAGAAATAGTTATCCGCTTTTGTTTCATCCAAAGTCGAAGTGTTCTGTCAGATAAAATCAACTAAATAGCTCCTTTCAAGCACTTCAATCAATTAAGGCATTCAATATGTGGGTCTTACTTTAACTGAGGTACTGTATCGAAATATCGATTTCATTTATTATTAATAGTAATAATTACGATTAATAGAACTATAAACTTGTTTTGTGAGTATGTCAACATAACAAAAAGAGCACCAAGAAAAATTATAATCATTTAAAGGTTCTCTTTTTCAAATGTAATCAAATTAGTTAGTCTCCACATGAGTCGCATATCCGGCTGGTTAGATCTTCCTTTTAGTGCTAATATACTCGATTTGTGTTGCGGAATGGGTCACCACTCATTTGCACGTAAAGAAGTTGGTTTTACAACCAAAACCGATTTCAGAAAAAATAAACGACCGTTCTCCGGTAGAATACCGGAAAACAGTCGCAGCTTAAATTTGTCTATCTTGTACTGTCTGCTTGACAGGGTTATGACCATTACGGCGTCTTTTATATTATTCTAATAAAAACAAGATAGTAGTAAAGCACTGGCGATTGAAGTACATAGCTGCCTAGATGCCATCTTGAAGGCAAAGAGAACTCCTAATTCCTTACGCACTGTCCAGAGGGTAACCAAACAAGCCGTTAACGTAGATGCCAAATATACTAGTATGAATAGTTGGTATCCGCTCAGTCCTGTAATAAAAGAACCATGATCCTGATTCAACACCAGCAGTCCGTCTTTTCGTATAATGGAGAATAAAACACCTCCGGCTGCCTCAGCTGGTAGATGAAAAAACGTGAGTGCTGGTGCCACGGCACGAGTCATTAAAGATAGGATCCCCGTTTGTTCCAGAAGTGTTGCCATTAAGCATAACCCGATAAAGATAGGCATGGCTTGAGTAAGAAATTGCATCACTACCGACTTCACACGCCAATTGATAGCACGCCATGAAGGATTTTGTAGAAACGTACGGTTTGTATGCGTAGCTAATGATGATTCCGATAAACCTCGATTCCATAACCTGGTGTGAATAGCCCCTACAACTACAAGTACAATTATATAAGGGAAAAACAGCCATGGTTTCCCGCCGGAGCTAAATATTGATAGAGACGCGCCTATCTGATAGCTGCATGCCGAACCAAATGCAATCATAGAAACACAGGTTTTCCGTGTACATGAACTGCAAGTGCGGCTCTGGAATACCGCGACAACGTTACAACCAAAACCACTAAGAACCGGAATTAGGTCTTTTCCATTAAGTCCTATCCTACGCATCCATCCGTCTAACGCATCAGTTATTCGGTCTTTGAGTCCGCTCTCCTCCGTAACCGCCACGCTAATCCCAATCAAAAGCACCACTGGAAAAGCCCAAACAAAAGAATATAATCCCAAACTTAATATGCCGTAATCTCCTAATAGTATTGCTTGAAACGGACCCCACAAACCAGAAATTACTCGGTTTAACGGTTCAATAATCCATGCTTCTGCAAGCGGCTGTATCAAATCAGAAAACAAGTAAGCTAGATAAACGGGCACAGCAAACAATATAATAAGTGCTGCCAGTGCATAGAATCTCCCCACAATTGAGTGTTCAAACACAGTCAATGACGGTTCAATGACATTAGAAGTCGGTGGAAACTGTATCTCAGGATGTTTTTTCATTGGTCTAGCCACAGAAATCGATTTGAATATTATGTCTCGTGTGTCTTCTTTCATAATTCTTGCGTTTACTGGAATTACAGAAACGCCAAGACCTTTGCGATAATAGCTGATTTGCTCTTCTAATCCGAATCCACACTTATCTACAAAAGTGAGCACCAAGACAAGATTTCTACCTGTTAGATCCAACATATCCAATAAAAACGGTAAATCCTTCTTTACAGAGGTTGCTCGTATAACGAGCACAACTGTATCTGCTTCTGCCAGCTGATGCAACGCAAGCATTGTGGTGATACTGTCATCTTTTAGTCGAATCCCCGGTGTATCTATCAATTCGTAGCCATGTTCAGGTAATACCGTTTTCCGAACCGTAACAGTCGATCCCCGAACGTTCGACTCCTCTCCTATATCTTTGCTTGTAAATGAGCGAAAAAGTGCTGATTTACCAGCCGATTCCAGCCCCACAAGCACTACTTTACGATGTTCTCCAGAATGTTGTAAGACGGAATTCAGCATGTGCAATCTTCACCACAACAAGACAAATCGTCGAGGAACATCCCCTCCTGGCGATATACTTCCAGTGGTGTCAGATCTAGTCCAAGCCGTTCACCAATTGCCTTAGCCACAACAGCAAAACGCTGTCTAAATTTATATATAAAACAAAATTGAAGATGTTCATGCACGACTTGTGGCCCTGTGACAAACAACCCTTCAGTAATTGTCGACTCATCTGCTGCCCCTAAATGGAGATGACCATCTTTGTTACGCTCAATTAAATGTTCAATTTGGCGCAAACTGCTGTGAAATCCTGTCGCTAGAATAGGAGCCTGACTTGTCTTAAGCAGATGTGAATCTCCAGATTCATTTTCACAGTATATAATGAAGCCCTCTGCTTCGTCTGGTTCCATCCATTTAACCTCGAACCCTTGTTTTAAATGTATACGTTTATGCACCATTTCTGCACGAAGTCGGTCTTTGGTATAAGGGCTGAGTTCCACACTTGGATCACTGCTTCCTTTGGATAACCCCCGGTTATTGCGGTCAATCACCGTTACTTTTTTTCCTAATTTGCTCAGGTTAATGGCTGCATCCGTCCCGCTCTCATATCCACCTATGATGACACATTCATCTCCCTGAACTGCAGTCCAGCTTGAGAATAAGCTACTATGTACACCATATTCCGCACCTAAAAAGGAATCCAGCTTGGGATATTGGAATTCACCCGCAGCCCAGATTACATATCGGGAACGTAATTCTCCATCCGAATGAATCAGACGAAAACCATCGTTTTCCGGAATGATCTCTAGAACGTCCACACCCGTTTGCACAGGCAATTTAAGATACTGACTTACCACTTGAAGATACTCTGCATATTCTGATCCTGTGGGATGCTCCGTGCCCAGCGTATACGCGGGTGATGTTTTCAAAGCTACAGCATTCAGATCCATCATGCCATAGGCATTACTGGTGAATGAAGGCGTAATAAGGCGCATTTCTTCCGGCCATGCCATGAAAGAAGCTCCAACCTCGCCGCGTTCCAAAACAGCGAATCGAGTCATTCCCATCTCTTGCAAAACAGAGGCCATCCCGATACCGGCTGCCCCCCCTCCGACGATGACACAATCAAAATCAAATAAATTGCTCATCTTTCTTACCAACTTGACTTGGTCACACCAGGAATCTGACCCTTATGAGCCAACTCGCGGAAGACAATCCGTGAAACTTTATATTTACGCAAATATCCTCTTGGACGCCCTGTTAATTCACAGCGACTTTTCAATCTTGTTGGAGAGGCGTTACGCGGTAATTTCTGTAACCCTTCGTAGTCCGCTTTATCCTTTAGCTGCTTTCGCAACTCTGCATACTTAGCTACCATCACCTGACGTTGTTTTTCACGTACTACTTTTGATTTTTTAGCCATGATCCCTAGCTCCTTTTTCAAAAATAAATTCATTGATATTTTTATCCGGCTCTATTGGCAAAACCATCTACATCCCGGACAGTTTCCATCAATCAGCAGGAAGCTTTAGAACCGCTATGGAATGAACTGATCAGTTCCTTGGTAGTTCCAACTCTCTAAACAATGCAAGTCAAACTAACGTTGATTATTAGTAATTATTACGATTAACAATGTTAAGACTATAATCCTGTAGGCTGCATTTGTCAAATCATTAATGATAAAGGATGAACCAAGCAGCCATTTGGATACATCCTCAAGAAAACAGTTCTACACGTTAATCGGGGAGTACAGACAACGAGCACCTCGACTACTGACACTTATGATCACGCATCAGTTGGAAGAAACGGAATATTTGCATGACCGAATTTGTCTGAGGCGAGACGGAAAACTCACTGATGTTGCCGGTACGCTATGACACTACTTGATTACATACATATTCCCTTATTCCAAAGGGCATTCTTCGCCTGTGTGATTGGCGGCGCCTGTTTGTCCCTTGTAGGTATTGTCGTTATCCAGTTTCAACTTACTGTTGTCCGATTTGCATTAATGCATCTTGCCCTTCTGGGAGGAGCTTTGGGTTTATTCATCGTTTCCATTTTCCACAAGGCGTTGAGATTTCGAGTATAGCGAATGTTCCAGTTGTTGAGCTTCGCAATTATCCGGAGACTTCAGAACAAACCATCGTTCAACTGATTCAAGATAATGCTAGAAAGCTTGGCTTAACAAGTTCAAATTAAAGAAACGGAAGAAGCCGTTCGTATACAAGGAACGGATTCTTTGGGTCATGTAAACCGTAGTTTAGCAATGATCGGTAAGTGTAGAATTTAATTGATATGGTTATAAATAAAATCCGGCTTTTGATGGCCGGATTTTATTATTTAATCTCTTCATTTGGCGTATTTATGGACAAATTGCTGCGTATATGCATGCCTCTCTGATGAAAATAAATCTTCTTTGGCAAAGTGATCTCTAATTTTCCCCTGTTGCAAGACTATAATCTGATCGGATATTCGCTGAATGATCGCGAGATCATGTGAAATAAACAAACAGGCAAAACGAATATCCTTTTGCAGTTTGATAAGCATCTCCATGATCAGGGCCTGTGTAATCATATCCAGACTGGATGTAGGTTCGTCCATAACAATTAAGGAGGGCTCACTGCTTATTGCTCTTGCAATAGCAACGCGCTGCTTTTGTCCCCCACTAAGCTCGTGGGGATACTTATGCAAGAGATGCGTAGGTAGCTCCACCAAATCCAGCAGTCGCTTGGCACATTTAAGCCTGCTTTGCCAACAATCCTGTACAATTAATGGTATTCGATGTTTTAGGGTATCTAGTGGCTCCATTAAAGAATCGATGATTTGGAGTCTGGGATTCAGACTTGATGCAGGGTTCTGAAATACAGCCTGCACTTGCCCCCCAAGGGCACGGTAGGCTGAAGCAGTCCGCGGTTGTAACATCTTTCTTCCCTGAAACCACATCTGCCCGGAATCAATCTTCTCCATCATTAAAATACAGCGTGCCAATGTACTCTTGCCGCTCCCACTTTCTCCGATCAAGCCTACACACTCTCCTGGATGAAGGTTAAATGAAATTCCGTCGATCGCCCTTGTATGTCCTGGATAAGTCTTGACCAAGTTTTGAATGGAAAGCACAGTCTCTTTGCTGATGATCATTCACCTCGCTTCGTGCGTATGACAGGGTCCGTATAAGTAAGCATGGATTCGGCTGCCAGAAGTTTTTGAGTGTATGGATGTTTGGCTTGTGTCAATACATCCTCCGCTTTGCCTGATTCCAGGATGTTCCCTTCCCGCATAATAGCAATCTGATCCGCATAGCGTCTAGCGAGCTTCAGGTCATGCGTGATGAATAGAATGGAACAATTCGTCTTCTCTCTAAGCCGAATGAGCAGATCCAGAATTTCTGATCCGGTAATCCAGTCCAGTGCTGACGTAGGTTCGTCGGCAATTAGTAATTTCGGTTCAAGCAGCATAGCCATTGCAATAGATACTCGCTGCAATTGTCCGCCACTTAACTGAAAAGGATAGCTGGCGACAACCCGTTCCGCAGGCAACGAAACGTCATTTAGCGCTTGTATAATCCGTTCTCTTCGTTCCTGCCGCCCCCATGTATAGTGAACCTGAAGTGTCTCGTTCAGTTGTTTGCCTATAGAAAGAAATGGGCTAAATACGCCTGAGTAGTCCTGAAATACATATCCAATCTCTTTGCCGCGCAGCTGATTCATCTGTTTCTCGGACAATGCTGACAAAGACTGGCCTTTAAAGGTGATTTGCCCTGCTACGTGGCTTACCCCGCTTGGCAGAAGGCGACCGATGGAAGAGCCTGTAAGCGTTTTTCCACTCCCACTTTCCCCAATGACAGTCAACCATTCACCAGCGTTAATGGAAAGGTCAATATCGTGAACAAGGATCTGCTCCCCAGCCACAAGCCTGAGTCCTTTTAATTCTAGTAAACTCATCATTCTTCACTCCCTGCTCCGTTTGATATCCAGCCCATCGCGGATACGATCCCCAAGCATGTTGGACCAGAGAACTACAAGCATGATCGCAAGTCCAGGGGCAATCATAAGGTAAGGTGAGCTATGAAAGTATGCCTTTCCTTCGTTCAGCATGGCTCCCCATTCAGGTGTAGGTGGTTGGGCGCCAAGCCCGATATAAGAGAGCGAGGCGATCATGAGAATGATTTTACCGATATCCAGTGAAGCGATCACAATGACATGTGACAATGCATGCGGCAACAGATGCTTCCCCAAAATCTGATGAGAGCGTAATCCGCTCAGACGAGCAATCGTAATATATTCCTGATGTTTTTCTGAGACAACGCTATTGCGTACAATGCGAGAATACGTAATCCATTTGACAGAGATGATAGCGATCATTAAATTAAAGACACCTGGCCCCATTAGTCCGCTAAGCACAATGGCAATAATGAAGTCGGGAAACGCAAGAAATGCATCTGATATTCGTTTGTAGACTCGATCAATCCATCCGCCTGCATATCCCGCCAATAGTCCGGCAGGAATGCCGATGACGAGCGAACCCAGTAATACGATTAAACTGGTGCCTACCGTATTTCTTCCTCCGAGCAATAGACGAGAAAACACATCTCGACCGAGTTCATCGGTTCCAAGCCAATAATTCATACCCGGGGGCAGTAGCCGTAAGGCCAGATTTACCGCATAGGGGTCATGTGGAACGATATAAGACGTGCATATTAAAACGCCAATGACGATGGCTAAAATGAGGATGTGTGCTCTTGTTTGTATTTTTTTTAGAGGATAGGCCCTGTGTGGTTTAGATTTAAACATTCATCATCGTTCCCCCTTCAGTCGGCTCTCGGGGTTTAGAACGTCATTGAGCAGATCAACCAACATGTGAACGACCGTAACGATTAGGCCCATCAAGACCATATAACCCTGGATAACGGGATAATCCCGACTCTGGATCGCGTCCACAATGAATTTGCCCATACCCGGATAGGCAAACAATACTTCAATTACAACCGTACCACCAAGCAAGCTTCCAATGCTTACACCGAACATGGTGACAACGGGGGGGAGTGCATGACGCAAGGCATGACGAATAAGTACTTTTGCTCCGCCTAACCCTCTGGAACGTGCCCCTCTAACAAAATCTTGTTTTAAACTATCCAGCAAACTGGAACGAATGAGACGCACATATATGGCTGCCATCGTTAATCCCAGTGTTAGAGAAGGAAGCACCAAATGTGCAATGCTTCCTGTCCCCATCGAAGGGAATAAACGTGCCCTCACAGAGAACCCTTCTATTAAAAGAAGCCCCAGCCAGAAGCTAGGGACTGAGGTGCCCAAAACGGCCAGAAGACGGCTAATCCGGTCAACAACTCGATTGGGATATAATGTAGATAGCGTGCCAAGCGGAATCGCGATGACGATTAGCACCAATAGTGAGGAGCATGTCAGTAGTAACGTTGCTGGTAACTTGTCCAGCAATTCCTCCATTACGGGTCGATTCGTCATATACGAAGTGCCCAGGTCGA
The DNA here is from genome assembly GCF_014203995.1 of Paenibacillus sp. JGP012. NCBI lineage: Bacteria > Bacillati > Bacillota > Bacilli > Caryophanales > Paenibacillaceae > Paenibacillus > Paenibacillus sp. JGP012. The sequence goes on from NZ_JACHKG010000028.1 coordinate 14,385, forward strand.
ATTGAACAAGACGCCCGAGCCACTGTCCGTACTGCACGAGTACAGGGTCATTTAACCCTAACGCTTCTCGCTGCTCTTCGATCTGGGAAGAGGTTACAGCTACGTCATCCGCACGAAGCATTTCCCTGACTGCATCACCAGGAGCTAATTTCATAAATACAAAGCTGATCAAAGATAAGAGCAAAATAAAGATAAAGAATTCTGTACTTCGTTTTAAAAGCATCCTCATCGTTACTCTACATCCAATTGATTGGTCAGCATGTAGTATTCACTCTTACTGGTCACCCAATTTTTCACCCGATCTTTGTATACAACAAGTGTATTGGGGTGAACAAGGTATGAATAATAAGTCTCTTCATCAATATGCGTCAGAATTTTTTTGATTAATTCATTTCGTTGATCCATGTCTACCATCTGATCTAGCTCATCAATCCAACGATTCAGTTCCTCATCATTGATTTTGCCAAAATTCAGTGTGCCGTCCGGTTTAAAGGAAACATTAAGGAAATAACTCGCATCCCCTCGCGGTGCGATGATTGGACTGTATGTGCCCAGATCCCAGTCATCTTTGGTGAGCAAATAGTCTTCGTATTTATCTACAAACTCAATCGAGATTTGAATACCGATGTCTTTCGCTTGTGCTTGTAACACCTGAGCAAACAGTGGGAATTCTGCTCGGGACGTATACGTGACCAGTTTTAAGTTCAGCGGCTTACCATCCTTGCTTACCTTCCCTTGATCGACCTGATAGCCTGCTTTTTCAAACCATTTTAATGCAGCATCAGCACCCGTCGTTCTAGCTTCATAAGAAGGAATAAAGGAGAAATTCGGCATAAATGGCCCTGATGCAATCGTAGCCTGTCCGCCCATAAGGACATCCTTTAATTCTTCACGGTTCACGAGGGCATCAAAGGCTTTTCTAACATACTTGTTTTGAAATTCGGATTGATGTGTATTAAAAATAAGTTCGTGTGTCTTCAAACTCATCACCGATTCGAGATGAAGGCTTGGGTCACTTTTCATGGTCTCCAGACTTTCAACCGGCGGGCGATACACAATGTCGGCATCTCCTGACATTAATGCGGAGAGGCGGGCACTTGCATCTTCGTTAAAATTAAACGAGGCACGGCTCAGCTTGGCAGCTCCGCCCCAATATTCATTGAAGCGCTCGACCTTGAGCGAACTTCCGGCGGTGAAGGACGACACCTTGAAAGGCCCCGTCCCAACCGGTTTTTTGTCCGGATCCGGTGCGTTAACATCCAGAATGGACGTATTCGGGTGAACGAGCTCAGATGGAAATTGCGGGAAAGGTTGCTCTGTCGTAATACTTAGCGTCTGACCCGATGCATTCATTTCCTTAATCTTCAAAACCTGCTCTACACCAGGGTTCACCTTGATTGCCCGTTCCAGAGATTGTTTCACAGCTTCTGCATCCAGAACTCGTCCATCTTGAAAGGTGACATTCTTTTTGATCTCAAACGTCCAGTGCTGACCATCCTTCGTTTCCCATTTCTCAGCCAACCATGGTTCGATTTTCAGATCTTCTCCCAGCTTCACTAAGGTTTCGGTAATGCCTGCTCTTAGTGGGGTATAATCTTGATGGGGGTCTATGGTCTGGCTTGCAAAGTTGAACAAAAATGTGACTTCCTTTTCTTTCGTCGCTGCAGGCTGCGTTGCTGCATCCTTGGTTGTGCTGGAACATGCAGAAATGACAAGCACTGCGCATAAAACGAATAGCATTGTTATTTTTCTCTTTGTCTGCAACGTTGTTTGACCTCCATTAATAAGGCTTTGGAATGAGTAAAAACAGTACGTGTTCTATCGTACTTTATGGTATGAATATTCGTAATAGCCCCTAAGAGCTATAACAGCTAAAATTTGTGACAAAATTTGATGTATTCGCTCATATTCAAGCGATTCCTACGACTGGGAATAGGCACTTCATAGCTTGATTTTGTATTCTAATGATCGTAAGGAAAGCAAGAAGATAACAGACGATCTTCTGTTCTTTCCGCTAAATCCATTAAATGAGTAAGTGAGATGGCTTGATCAACAATTGCACGGTCTTCTTGATTTAACCGTTACCTCAGGATTACTCTCATGAACTTGCATTAAAAAGGCTAACTCTCTTGCAAAAGGTTTTCTGCTCCATGTATTGATGTTCCTATTCTTAAATAGAATTTCTCCGGTCAAGGTTTAGTACTGAAATGACTTCATTTTCATGATATCCAATATGAGTATTCTTCGTCTCCAGAGTCATAATGTTCTCTTCTTTCGTAACAAATACAAGAAAAATGGAGCACTTATCACACCCATAATAATGCCCACTGGCAGCTCAATTGGTGCGAAGGCAACACGCCATACGCTCATTCGTTGAGCACTTAATAGTGCCAAAAGTAATCCAATTATGCAATTTGGGATGATTGTCTCAACATGTCCCCAGCTTTTAGCAGACAGACTTCCTACCATAAAGGAAACCGCACCTTGTATACGATCTTAGTCTATGGTAAAAGATGTGAATAAATATATGCCTCAACTGAGCTATTTTTTAGCTGAGTGGAAAGAAAAAGTAACAATTAATGAAATAACAGATGAAGCTCAAGCCTAAAGTTTGTTTGCATTCCAAACAAGTCCTTGCTCAAGAGCGTAACGTGTTAACTGCACCCGATTTTGTAACTGTAGCTTCTGCAAAATATTTTTTAAGTGGTTCTTCACGGTGTATTCGGATATGTCATATTTCCCTGCAATTTCTTTGTTCGTCCATCCTTCAGCTATCCCATATAAAATATCCAATTCTCGGGTCGTCAGCTTAACTTCGGTTTTCTTCTTTTCTGTTACATTGACTTCCTTCAGAATCTGATAGGCAACATCTCTGGACATGGGGGCTTCCTCATTAATGATGGAATGCAGATATTCAAGCCATGTCGTTGGTTCCAGATTTTTGAGCAGATATCCTTGTGCTCCTCTTTTGAGCGCTTCAAGTAGATGAATCATATCGTCCGAAACCGTAATCATGACTATTTTCACATAGGGAAAACCGAGTTTTATTCTCCTCGTTGCTTCGAGTCCGTCCATAATGGGCATTTGAATATCCATTAAAATGAGATCGGGAAGCCACTTTTCCATGAAGTCAATCGCTGCTTGTCCGTTGTTCACCTCACCAATAATTTCAAAATGATTGTCCAGGCTCAAAATTTCTCGAATGGCTTCCCTGGCGTGGGAATGATCATCCACTACCAGTACTCTTGTTGGAGTCATTGTCATATCAATCCCCCTTTTTGAATCTCGACGATGGTTCTTCCATCCTTACGATACATGTTCATGATCCAACCCATCTCGTGACAACGCTCCTTCATAATTCGTAAACCAAATTTGTTTTTCTTCACAAACGGATCGCCCTCAAACCCTTTACCATTGTCCGATATAGTGATTTTCCAGCTATGACTCATGCCGATGGCCGTTATGGAGCCCTCGGTTGCTAACGCGTATTTATCCATATTAATGAGTGCCTCACGTATGCAAGCTAATAATTCTATTTTTTCTTTATCCGTCTGACGATGATCCTCCAGTTCCCAGCCAATCTGGATGGGAGTACGGATATCTTTGGAAATTGCATGTACTTGCTTCACCAGTGATGGTGAATTTTGATTTCCATCTGCCGTCACGTCACGATCGAGTCGAAGATTTGTAATGGCTTGTCTGACATAGCGATTCACCTCATGAATCGTTTTACGAATAGACAAAACGTGTTGTTCTTGCTGCTTCATATCGTTACCGGATTCCAGCTTTTCGGCTTTAACGGATAACAAAAATAGAGATTGTGCAATCCCATCATGGAGCTCTCTCGCTAACTCTTCTCGTGCTTCAAGCGCGGCTTTGGCAGAACGTGCGTTTTCCAGTTCCTTTTGGATTCTTTCAAGCATTTGAAAGAGCCTGGTCAACAGCGTGATACTAACGATATAGACTAAAACAGGTGTTAACCAGTTGCCTAAATCCATGGAGATATAGGGAAGCAAAAATTGATGTCTAACATACTCCCATATCGCCACTGTGATCGTTGGAATAAAGAGAATCATCCATTTAATCTGTTTATATGACATAAGTAATTCCTCACAATCTTGTGTACATGTTAAGAGAAAAGTCGTTCGTGGCTGCAAAACCGGTAACCATACCCCCACAAGGTTTGAATAAATTTATTTCCGTCAGCATGATTCGAAAACAATTTCTCACGTAATCGTTTGATGTGTGTATCAACCGTCCGTTGATCATAAATTTGTTGGCGGGATGATTTCCATACTTCTCTGAGCAACTCTTCTCTAGAAAACGCCTCCTCCTGGTTGGTGACCAAAAAATAAAGCAAATCATATTCTTTAGGGGTGAGATGAACTTCGTTACTTTGAACCATCACTCGCCTACTTGTGGGTTGGATCAGAATTTCAGAGATCAGAATTTCATTGCCTGATGAGGCTATGAGTTCGTTCAAGCGTATGCCTTGGACTCGACCTATAATGGCTTGGATACGAAGTAAAACCTCCCTTGGGCTAAAAGGTTTTGAAATATAGTCATCGGCACCAGCCTTAAAGCCTTCAATACGGTCTTTTTCTTCCGTACGACCAGACAACATAACAATGGGGATGGAGTCATTGTTAAATCTCATATATCTACATATCTCTAGACCGCTTATATCAGGTAGCGACCAATCCAATATGACCAAATCATAATGTCCATGGTTCATGTTGTAACAATGGATGGCTTGTCCGCCACTTGCTGCTTCATCAACAATGAAGCCTTCCTTCTCGAAGTATTTCTTGAGTAATATTCGTATCCTAGCTTCATCATCTACTAATAGAATTTTTTTACGGACATGATTCAATCGTCACCCCTCCATCTCCACAGAGCTGTAAAGCAGATTCTTACATTGGATTAAGCATAACCTCATATGTATTTGAGTTGAATGGCTCTGCTGGGCTATTCAATTAAATGAAATCACTAAAATGTAGACAAATCATGAATCTGTTCACTTATATTTCTAAAAAGTTATGGGATGGAAAAAAAAGTACTCCCCATGATCAATGAGATCATGAGGAGCATTTTTATAAAATCAGTTAATTTAGATCAATTCCCCATGTTTTTTCCGAGCTAGTTTAGCTGCATCTACGATATGTACATCAGTGCTGTCTAACTAGGCGAGTCTCGCTGACTTTGGAATCTTAACATGGTAGCCACCTCCGCTATCAATTTCAAACAGTAGCTAAGTAGCTATAATCGGGAATAGTACCAAGTTCTTATACACAGCTTAAGACAAGTTGGATTCTTAAAACGAAAAAGCCGCTACATTAGCGGCTTTTAATGGACAATTGTTCCTTATGAGATTTTTTAAAATCAATAAAATATGCCCAATCGATGTTCATACATACTTCTAATTGTTGATCTGACTATATTCTTGTCAATTACGTCAACGGGTACATTTGCTTGTCTTTAGAGAAGAACATTTTGTTTCAATTGAATGAGAGCGCACAATCATAATCTCATTGCATAGTCCTTTAATTTTATATAGGACATTGCATGCGACATCTATTACTATAGCAATAAAGTTCATTTTTTTACAAAGTTTCAAGAGTAGTTTGTACCTGCTCCGTTAATGGAGAATAAATATTCACCTTAAATTTATTTAGCAAATGTAATGTTGGTTCACTAACAGGTGTAAGACATGCAATACAGAGAAACTCTTTTGGCCTGCTAAATGCGACATACCCTAATCTACATTTATCCTGTGGATCATTTAATCTTTTCTCTTTATCATCCTCTAGCCACATTAAAAGTTCCTTTTCGTTTTTAGCGATAACTAATGCAGCGTCTGCCTGTAAACCTTTTGATTTATGGATTGTTAAAAAAGAATCCCTGTACTCACTTAACTCTATTGATAAATACTCCTTATCAGGAGTTATTCTGTTTGAGAGATCGTCTGCTAATCTCTTTGTTCTTTCTCTAATGTTATAGCTAACGTTCTCGCCTGTTTCTACTTTTTTACGACTAAATGTATTTTCTATAAAGTTAGGAAATTCATCTAAATTAATGTTTAAATTGTAGTTAATCTCGTAGAATACTGATAGGCATTTTTTCCTCAGTTCAATTTCGTCCAATCCTAGAGTCTGATGTAATAAATCATTTTTAGTATTATAAAATGCTGATAAATAATCATAAATACATGTAAAAAGTGGCAATTTTTCTGTAGATTTATTGTCAAAATTGCTATATCTATAATTTTTATAAACTTTATTCTCATGTGCTAAAAAAAATCTCGTTTTAGGAATAGATTCACAATATGCTTTGTTAATACACAAATTATTAAAATCAAAAATAATCGACTTTAACTTTGTTGATTCGATAAACATCACGGGATTTTTTGAACTAATCTCCTTGTTCGCCCATTCTTGTTCAATACTAGAGTGAAACTGATTAATGAATTTTACTATCGTTTCACTAGATCTATAATTGTTCATCAGTTTACTAATGGTGTAAATTTTTTTGTTCTGTAATGATTCAATGGGGTGCAAAGGAATACTTCGTTCACCAGATGAACCTTTTCCTTTTCTTGGTTTATTTCTAAAGTTCATAATACGCTGTTCGGGGTCTCCAACTAAAATAAGTTCAGAGCTTTTTCCTTTTCTAAGGATATCGAAAATTTCAAACTGCGTATTTGTAGAGTCCTGAAATTCATCTACTAATAGATATCTAATTCGGTTGCAAAAACGGTTTTTCACATTTTCGTCAAGTAAAATTTTCTTGGAAAGAGTAATAATATAATCATATGTCATAACACCTTTTTTCGAAAGTTGATTAACTATGATATTCTTTTCCATAAACTGATTAGAAGACTTAGCGATTTTAATTTCATAATCCGTAATAATTAGTTCGTTTGGCACCAAACCCAATATTTTTCCATAAGGTTTTATTAGGAATTTAATGAGAAAACTATGTATTGTTCCAACAAAGATATTATGTTGGACGGAGATATATTTTTGCACCCTTTCCAGAATTTCATTAGTCGCAGAATTAGTATATGTTATCACTGCCAAACATTTCTCTGGCGGTAATTCTCTTGACATCTTTATTATTTCCTTTGTTAACTCGGAGGTCTTCCCTGAACCAGCTGCAGCAATTATCAATCTATTATTTAGTTTTCTCTTCATTTTCTTCCCCCATAACAAACTTAAAGATAGCAACTATATAATCAGGAATAGTGAAGTCTTCATTATCTTTTAATAGTTCTTCATGTAAAGCGAAGGCAAAATCCGATTTATCATTTTCTATATTTTCAAAATAACTATCTGTGTCTATTTGGTCTTTCCATTTTTCCGCAACTTCTTTATACTTTATGGGATGAAGTTGCTTAAAAACTCTTAACAACAAATCTTTACTCTTGCCCTTTTTGTTAAATTTAATTATCTCTTTCTCGAATGTATCTTCGTTAATTTCAACAGCAATTACATTTTTGTTATCTTTATAATCCTCTTTTAAATTTTCTGCTCTTTTTTCCGTTTTCTTACCTTCATCCTTATCTGTTATAACACCACATTTAATGAAGTAACCATTTTTTATTATTTCTAAGAAATGCTTAAAAGCAACTCCATTAACGTTTATAATGTTAGCTCCAATGCTTTCCAATGTTATCTTGTATTGTAATTCAAAAAATAATGGAACTAATATTTGTTCAGAGATTCCTTCAACAAGTAAAAGCCTCCTTGCATAAAACATAGATGAATTTGTTGCATCGAGATATTTTTTTAAATATTTTATATGATCTTTCCCTTTCTTTTTATCGGAAAAACCATCTAGAATATAGTGATAGTTTATTTTCCCGTTATTCTTGTAAAGGATGACAAGATTATTTAAGTCAATTGAGGTTGTAATATTTGTTGAATGAGAAGTAATGATGATTTGTGTATCCTTCTTATCAACTTCCCCATCGCTTTCATTTTCCGAAATATTAAGCTCGCTTAAGTTCTTTGCCAGATGAGTTTGCAAGTGTGGATGCAAATGTGCCTCAGGCTCCTCTATCCCTATTACTCTGAAGGCTAATTTAATTTTATCATCAGTCTGTGAGGCTAAGTGTGAGAGTACAAGTGAGATAAACAATAAATTATTTTTACCTAACCCATTTCTTTCAATCGAAACAGGATTTTCTCCATAAACAATACTTAATTTCTTTAATATTTCATTAACCTCTGGGGAAGAAAAATTGAAGTCAATGCTATTTAATTCTAACGGGTTAGATAGAGAAATTTTATCTAAATATGTAGTAAGTTCTTTTTTTATTGACTCTAACTTTTTGTTTTCACTTAATTTTTGGTTTAGTTCAACAAGTGTCGTTTGAATTTCAATAAAGTCATTTTCATAATTCTTATTTAGAATTCGATATAACAATTTATATTCTCCGTTTGCAACCAATTCCTTTTTTGCATCGCGAAGAGCATCTAGAACCTCTAGTTTTAACATTTTTAGAAAGTATGGATCACATTTGTTTGTAGGATTATCCCCCCCATATATTACATACTCATACTGATCAATTGGAAACTCTACATGCTTATGTAATTCTGCTCTTTTCACATTGCCGGCGCTTAAGAGTCCCTTTAAATTGGAAATCTGCCTTTCAATCCATTCTTGCCGTTTAAATCCCCCCCTTGGCTTGGACCAATAAGTTAACTTCGCCTTAGTGAGCGTCGGTTCAAAAAACCAATCTCCTACAACAGCAAGTTGATATTCGTCTAAATCTTCTAAAATCAACTCAACTCTTACGTCAGGAAAGGCTATATTTGATTCCTCAATAACTTCTTTATCTATAAGCTCCACAATAGACTTTTTAAACTTTTCCTTCGTATTTGAATTTATATCATCAATATCTAAAAATCTTTTCTTAAACATAGTAATATCTTGACTTAAGACTAAGCCGATACAATCTATCAGATTCGACTTTCCGATATTATTCTCTCCAATAATAGCAGTAAAGGGTTTCAAAGGAATTGAAAATTTAGTCTCACCAAAATTTCTATAGTTCTTAACACTTAATTTTGAAATATGCATGACAAAACTCCTTAGCAATCATTTTGTATATATGATTATTCTACAGTAACTTACAGAAACCCTCCATTCCTTATGCCAAGTCCATTTACTTTCAAAAGGCTGTATGCTATTTCAGATCAGAAAAAAATTCAAGAGATAGTCCAGAGGAGTATAATTGGTCATACTTGGGCTTTGTATTCTATAAGATCAGAAATTATTGTAAAGAAGTATTGATAAAATGGTCGTCTATTGAACAGATTTTTATTACAGTTTGTATTCCGAAGGTTTTTCTGTGCATTTAACTGGATCTCCTTTAAAACTTCATGTTGCCCACACTGTTTTCTCTTTGTCCCCAGTAAATATAAAGATTAGTTTAATGAAACTGATCAAATATCTATACTTGGCAGTGAAACCTTTCTTCCATTTTCTTTATAATGGAACAGATTTTTTCTCTGCAGAGAATGATTCGATCCTTGTCCCACCGTACTATTTCTGTCATGATAAGATTTAGATAACAATCTAATCCGCAATGACACAATGTTCTTGACCCGCGACAATTCTATACTAGCGAGCTTTCATGTTAAACCACCTGCCCGTTATTTTAATGAATTAACAGGCAAATTAACAATTAGATATTAACCTAATCGGCAATCGGTACAAGTTCTTGTCCTTGGCTCGGGACAAGAACTTGTACCGATAAAATAAAAAAGCCGCTAAATTAGCAACTTCAATGGGAATATGTTCTTGTCCTCCGACACCCCTCGACATGGAACTTCTCTTCTTCCATCCATAACTCGCCTCACACTTTTGTTTGTTCCCCTAGATATTTCAAAGCGTTAGTCAAAACTGTTGTTCCGTCGCCGCCTAACCGAGCCATAACTGATACACTTACAACATTTCGAACATCAACATCATTACTTAAAGCCATTTGTTCGATAACCCCCAAAATTATCACAAGTTTTTTTCGCTCACTTTTGGTTAATTTAAGTAGGTTGATTAAATACGGATTCAGTATATTGCCAAAGGCAACGTGTGGCGGAACCTCGCTCTCTTCTTTCCATAGTTCATTTAGCACTTTTATGTAGCAAGGTTAGTCCCACTCAACTCTTCGACTTATTTGTTAAACTACCCTGTGCCCTTATGATACGGTTCAGCGTATTATCTATCTGTAAAGCGAAATCGAAGGCACCCAGTAGCGTGCCTTCGATGTTCTTACTGTCTCTCTTTGGTAAGTTGGATAAACGAACTAAGAATCCATCAACCAACCTTGTTGGGACACTCGTTCAATGTAAAGAACGTGCAAATGCTTCAACAGAGCTGCGGAAATCGGGTCTGCCGTCAGCCTTGCGTGAAACACAAATACGTAATAACGGCTGCCATTATGCTCAAAGGTCGTGGCATCGAGGGCGAAGCTTTCCCATTCGGTACGGACCACTACAGGAGTTGAAGTAACAAGCTCCTCAAGGTTGTGGGCTATACAGATTTCAATCCGATATCACCTGTTTCATCATAATATATATTACCCTTTAACAGCGCCTGCAGTCATACCGTCTATGAAATATTTCTGAAAAGCAATGAATAGTATGAAAATTGGAACGATGGAGAAGAAGGAGCCCACGATCAATAGGTCATAGTTATTGCCATAAGGAGTTAACAACGTTTTCAAACCGATTGGAAGTGTATATTTACTCTGATCTCCGAGCACCATGAATGGCCACAACAGATTATTCCAGCTATTCATCCCATTCAAAATAGCCATTGCCGCAAAGGATGGCTTCATAATCGGCATAATTAGTCTGAAATAAATCGCATATTCATTTGCGCCATCAACCCGCCCAGATTGAATAATCTCTTTGGGTATGCTTCTTAGATATTGCCTGAAGAAAAATATTGTCGCGGCATTAGCTATACCCGGCAGAATGATTGCCGAATAGCTATTCACCATTCCCAAATCATTAATTAGGCTGTATAAAGGAACCAGCAGTATTTCGAAAGGCACCATCATAATGAGCAAAACACATATAAAGAGGAAGTTCTTACCTTTAAAATGATATGCTGCAAAACCATATGCAACAAATGCGCTTACAAAAAGTGTTAAAACCACTTGAACGATTGTTAAAATCATACTATTCCAAAACCACACAAAATAATCATGTTCTCCAGTAAACAGAAAGATGAAATTATCAAAACTCATGATTTCAAAATCCAAACTTAGGTTAAGACCATATCTAACTAATGATTCACCTGGTTTAAAGGAAGACAGGGCCACTGCATAGAATGGAATCATAATTATAACGAATAGTATAATGAATAAACAAATAATTACTATTCTAGAGATGAAATCACTCCTCGTCTGACTTCTGCCCACTTTAATCCTCCTCCTTTTTGAACATTCCACTAAATTTCAACTGTGTTAAATTGATAACCATAGCAATGACTAACAGAATGATACCAACTGCAGCTGCGTAACCCAGCTTATTCTGCTCAATCCCTTGTCTATATAGGTATCCAACAATGGTTAAACCAATATTTTGGGGTGATTTGTTACCGTTGAACATCATCAGACTCTCGGTAAACATGGCTAAACCTGCATAAACACTAATTGTGGTAACATATACCGTGGTCGGCTTCAATAATGGCATTGTGATCATTCTAAACTTCTGCCAAGCAGATGCCCCGTCAATTGAAGCAGCCTCATAATATTCATTGTCAATGCTTTTCAAACCGGATAGATAGTAAAGTATATTAACGCCCGTCCATCTCCAACATGCGAGGATTAACAGTGCCGCCATACTCCATGCTTCGTCTTTCAAAAATTTAATAGGCTCTACGCCAAATAGACCCAGGAAACTGTTCATTAATGAACCTTCCATTTCACCGAATGTAAGACGGAAAATGGTCCCCGCAACTGCGACAGATGTCAAGGCAGGGAGAAAGAACGAAGATTTAAAAAACTCTCTTCCCACCATTAACTTACTGTTGATCATAACGGCAAATAACATGGGAAAGGGAATCAACAGCACTAAAGTTCCTAACATGTACACAACGCTATTTCTAATAGATGTCAAAAACACTTTATCAGTAAGTAATTTCGAATAATTCGCTTCACCAATCCATTTAGGATCCTGTCCCAGCATCCGATCTTGAAAACTCATTACGAATGAATTTACAAGCGGATACAACCAGAAGATCAAAAATATGAGTATAAATGGCAATACAAAAACATAAGGCGCAACTTTTTGAGAGTATACAAATTTCTTTATCATATTCTCAATCTCCCTTGACTATGGTTAAACCTGCCGACCACTATACCTGCCAACAGGTTTAATTGAATCATTTACTAGTTATATTTATTTCAATTCTTGTTCAATTGCTGCTTGTGCTTCATCCAATGCTTCCTTCACGTCTTGGCCATCTTCAAAGATCGCATTCAAAGTAACCGTATTGAATATATTGCCGATGGTTGGTGAAGCTTTAACGGACTTTATCACTCTAATTTCGTCCTTGATTTTATTCAAAGTATCAAATGCATTTGTTTTAAAGTATTGGACGTATTCATTTTCAGGGTTTTTCGTAACTGCATCATCTTTCCATACTTCCATGTTGATTGGGTCAAATCCAAGTGTATTCCAGATTTCAGTAGTAGCTTCTTTCGAAAGCTTAGCAAAGGCTACAAATTCTTTTGCCAACTGAACGTCTTTACCATTTTTAGTAACCACTGTGCCAGTACCGCCTAAGCCAACGGAACGAGGGTTACCTTCTTCGAATACAGGCAATGGAGCTATTGCATACTTCCCTTTAAGGTCTTTCATTTCGTTTACAAAGCGGGACATGTACCACTCAGGCATTAATGCACTTGCGTAGTTGCCTTTGTTATATTCGCCTTTTGCTTCTTCTGTGTCGGGTTGTCCGCCAGGGATCGTATGAATAACATTGTTCTTCTGCAGATCGACTAACATTTCAAGCGCTTTAATCATTTCAGGCGAATTCACTTTTGGATTACCATTTTCATCTGTAAAATCAGCATTTTGCTGAGCTAGTAGCAGCGATGCTTGGAACGAAGCTGACGTATCAGCAGTACCTAAGTACTTGCCAGTCTTTTCGTAAACCTGGATACCTGCTTGTTTGTAATCTTCCCACGTTTTGATGGTCTTGTAGTCAACACCTGCTTGTTCGAGAATTTCAGTGTTGTAAAAAGCAAGCGTAGCACCTACGTGATAATCAAAGCCATAAACCTGATCGGCTTTGGAGTAAATCTCGACACGTGAAGGAACAACAGCGTCTTTGTATGGCGCATATACATCATTCAAAGATTCCAGGGGAACGTTGTCACCTTCCAAGAATTTAGGGAATTTACCAAGCTCGATATCCGCGATATCAGGAGCACCTTTTCCGCTTGTAACTGCCAATAAGAGCTTGTTGTGCATATCATCGTAAGGCATAACCGTTACATTCAACTTAATCTGTTTGTCTGGGTTCTGTTGATTCCATAGCCCCAGCATTTTATCCAAATGCTTGCCGTGCAAATCTACGAATGTCCAAAATGATAATTCTGTTGCATTCTCACCGGCATTAGCTCCTAATTGCTGTGTTTCCGTTTTTGAACCAGAAGGATTACCACATGCAGTAAAAACAAGTGACATAATAAGGAGTGTAACGATGGAGATTAAAGCACTGCGTTTTTTCATTTGTTCGTCATCCTCTCTTTTTTGTTATGCATTTGAAAAGTCGGCTGACTAGTTAGTTCTGTTAATTTAAGCGGTTATAATCCATCTTGGCACCACCATCCTTAACATAATTCTAACCTTTCAAAGAAAAGACCCCTTCGCAACAATTTCTTAGAGCCCGCGCTGTAAGCGCTTAACGTGCCGTATTATAATATATATGAACTAGGCTTTATATAACCAATTGATTATAAAATCATAAAGTTTATGGGGAGATGCAACCTTTTGAAAAAGCAGGCGCTAAAGCATTCTTTATCAGATGTCCAACTGTTTAAACCTTTAGATGGAGAAGTCCATACAGCGGCTAACTTATACTCTAATCAGGAACTCTAGCCAACCAAAAAAATTCTGGCTGACCTAATATTAAAATGTTGAACTCGACCAGATCGGTGCTACCAGACTATAACCGACACAATGGCCAAGCCTCCAACAGTGGACCCTATCACTACACCAAAGACTACACCAAAGGTGACGATTACAGTGTAAACGCTGTTAACCATTTTATATCTGAACTAATTGTTATATTTCAAAATCATGATTTAGTAGCTGAACATTATCATAAACAAAACAAGGCACCTCTGTGGAGAGGTACCTAGCTATATTATCCGCAAGACATGTTTCTGGCTGAGCAACGGATAAACATTGAGTAATGCTGCAGATTTCAAACACCATAAATAAATTTAGTTGTCATTGTTATACAGCCTCTCTTTTCCGGAGTACCACTACGATATCTGTCTGAGGCACAAATAAATTGTAATTCGTTACATGCACTTGTCTCGTTTCGGTTACGGATTCAATCTTTAATTCAGGAGGAAGACAGCGCTCGATGTGAGTAATTAATGTTTCTTTGGTAAATCTCCAAATTACACCATCAATCGAAGAGTTCGCCATATAACCACCGTCCGTTGCAGAACCTGAAAGAGACTTGAGAATAACCGGGTCCGCAATAATGATAGATCCACCGTCACGTAACACTCTGGAGCTCTCAATGAAGGCTTTTTTGTGATGACGAATGTGATGAAAGCTTCGTGCAAACAAAATCATATCGCAGCTATGATCAGGTAAAGAAGTCGGCTTATCAATGAAGGCATGGATATAGGAATTAAACCTTCCCCACTTCTTTCCAAGTTTCAGCGCATTTAAATTCGGATCCATATTGAGAAAACGAATATCCTTCTGCTTGCGAAGATACTTGTTCAATAAACCTGTACCACAGCCCACCTGAAGAACATCGCCCCTTAAAGGGGGTAAAACTTTGTAGACATTATGAGGAATAGGGAAGTTTTGAACGTACATGGCTAATTCGTAGAAAATCGGATAACGCTCTTGCAATCGAACTAATTTACTGGTGTAGAAAGGCTTCCGCTTTTTGTGACGTTTAAAGTCCCATTTGTTCAAATAGTAGACAGGGCTTAACAGTAGGAACAGAATAATAAAGACTCCTTGGACGCCATAAATTCCAAGTTTGCTAAAGCGATCATTGAATTTATGAGGCATCGTTTGTTTAGAAGTATTGAAAATGATCACTCCTCTCTCACATCGAAAAAGCCGCCCACAGGCGACCTTTTGAGCAAGAATACGATTTTCAATTTGAAGTATGGTTATCAGGATGTTGGATCATATAGGTCTGCATCATGTTCTTCGAGCCAATCAATTTGCCTGAATCCATAGCCAGCCATCGTTTGCTGCACATCCAGCACCTCTAATTCCGGTGCCTGCCAAGGCGTTTTTTTCGTTTCCATCGGTTGTCCTCTCCTTTCTACAAAAACTGAATCAAGATGCGCGCAGCCTTACATTACTTGTGCGATTTTATAAGATACTATATGTATCTTTAAGAGGATTATAAGATACAATTCGTATCTTAGTAAACAAATATTTCATCCCTTTCCCTAGATTAAGTATTTCCCTTTAGCGTTATTGACCCAAGTTAAAGCCCACTCGCCTCTATATAGTGTTTTATTTTGACACATATCTGATTGGTAATCGGACTATGTTCTTATCCCTCGGCATATCTCCACGGAGTAGAATTTGTCAATGAATATTGTAACAGAGTCTGAAAGAATAAAATGATACATTGAATATGTAAAAATTAGTTTTATTTACAAAAAAAAACTAAGTATATGGTTACATGTTAAGAAAATTTCTCGTCATTTCTCTAATTACCACTACGTTACTCCCTGTTTCAGGAGCCTTTGCGGCTGAAGATGTAAACACAGCATTTTTACCATTAAATACCCCAGTAATTGCTAATGAAAAACTCCTTCACCAACAGGAGTAAATGTTGGCTCTCATGTATACGGTGATATTGTATATGGTGGCACAGAAAGTTTAAATGTTGAAGGCATGAATTATTTATATGTATATAGTTATAAATATGAGGGATGGGAATGGGTACAGAACTATTTTTTAGATAGAATTGTACAACCTTAAAAAGTTAAAGCAGAAACGGTATTAAGATAACCTGCTCTGATCTAACCTACATTCATAAAAAAATGAGCAGTTTGTAACTACGTCGGCTGCTCATTTTTTAACATCCCCGCTTTTTTATTGTCGAGATATCATTGAATTACTTTTATATATCTTCCACACAACCCAAACGCACGAGCTCTTATTAAAAACATGCTATCCCGTTGCATTTTCTTATTTAAACTTTCTCTACTTAGGATTGCCTCTTTGCTCGAATTTTCCATAGGAAAATAAGTGAACGCCTTGGCTTAAGCTCACTCAAACGATCCATTAGGAAGTAATAGTCATTAACTTGTCTAAAACCTTTCACTTTCTTTAATTTTTTACTGAGCTTTGGTATTTTGATTGCTATCTTGTTCCTAGACAATCCGACAGGCAGAAAATCTTGGTTAACCTCTCTGATCTCTATAAGTACTCCTATCTTTAGTGCAGATTAATGAATCTTGTTCTTTTTGTTAAACGTCTGGATCCGGACATGTTGATGATGTTTTTCCTGTTTAAAGAACATCATACCTTTAAAATAAAGGTGAACAGTTCTTCCAACTCTTCATCGATTTCATAAAATAAATTCATTAATTCATCAGCATAATTGCCAAGAGCTCTTCACGCTTCACCGCTTCCGAGTAGTAATCCAGATTCTCTCCAACCATAAAAAAAGTAGCTTTAGCATCATACTGGTTCATAATGTCCAACAACTGCCCCGTGTATTTGCTAGGTCCATCATCAAAGGTAATATACGCCACTTTACTGATTTGGCCCAAAAATCTAGTTGGCTGCTCTTTTGAGTCTGGCGAACCCTGAATTAGCCCTAATTGAACAGGCTTTTTAATAACAGAAATGGGCGGAGGTGCAGCCATCGTCTTTATCCAATGTGCCATACCGCTGAATGCATACGTAATCCCCATGACAAGGAGAATCAAACCCATAAGCACCAAACTTAACTTCCCATAACGTATTTTTCTTCTTCGTTTGCGACTTCCACCGCGAATTGCACTTCCGTACACTTTTGTTGATTCATGATGTGATTTCAAAGCCTTTCCACTTCCTATCATCTCTTTTATTGTGCTAGCTATTAATCTTTGAACTTGTTTTTACATAAAATTAATAGAAAAGTTCGCCGTGAGGCGATCGTTCTGTCCACCATCTAATTTAATTAGAAAATCCTTTGAGTCCGTGCGGGTAACCTTCAATTGCACTTGCCTTACGGAAGCAAGACGGGCGAGTTGTTCGAAAAGTTTGATTTGCAATAAGAAATTGCAGCCATTGTGATTTGGTGGGTTAATTAAGCCGAGAAAAAAGAATAAAGGCCGCGGGCGCAAATGATTGCGGGCGGCCTTTTGCTATAATCGAATATGAGGGCGTGCAGCAAAGGAGAACAGCGCGTTTTTAATTTCCTGCGTGGGAGATCGTGATCTGACCTTGCTTGTCTTGGATGGCCTTCAAATTCAGCTGGCGCAGTACGCTGGCTAAAGGCACCATTGGCTTGCCGTTTTTGCCGATGTAATGCTGGCTGGAAGGAATGATCGATTGTACTGCTCCGTGTACTTCTTTCTGGTCCGGGAGCTTCACGGCAAATTCCGGCGTGCCGGTTGATCCCGGAGCGATGCTGCTTCAGCGGCCTCCTTTCCCCATCTTGCAAGATCCTTGGAGGCATGGGATTCAATGATATCGTTCAGCTGATCCTGATATTTAGTGTCTGCAAGTCCTTGGAATACGGGAATGGTGATATCTGCCTTTAGCCATTTCTCAGATGAATTAAGCTTCTTGCTTATAACCATCTTCGCGCCAAGAGCGGGAGCCATAATCTGTCCGTTGTCGGAAGCGGCCAGGACCTGTGCGTGGACATGTACAGAAGAAAACCCGGAAGCGGACACCATCAGAATGCTTGCCATGCCGGCGACAGCCAAGGTTTTGGTCCATTTTGTTGTATATTGCATCGTTTTCATTGTAATTTCCTCCTAATGATTAATAAATATTTAGTCGTACAGTGGTTGTTAGATTCGAATTATTACCGAGCTGGGCTCGCCCAAGGTGATTTTCTGCTCTCTTACGTGGGGCTCATATGGTTGATCTACCAAGTGCGCCCACGCATAGTGCACCAAAGAGCGATTGTACGGAGCTAAACGGCTCTTATTGGATATACTCGTTGCTGACGAGCAAGTCCTGGATCGCCTCCGTCGGAATCGTAAACTGGGCAACGCCCATGTAGCCAGGTGCTACGTCATATTCAATGAAGCTGATGACCAGCTTGCCGTCCTGATTAATGTAGAAATTCTGGTTCTTCGCGATGCTGCGGAACAGGTCCTCCTTCGGTATATCCGGCTTGATCCCCGGCTGCTGAACCCAGTAAACCTTGCTCGGGTCGTCCTTCATCTGCTGACGCATTTGCTCTTTAATATTGTCGCTGATCCCTTGAATATAGCGATCATCGCTGAAGAGGCTCGACAGCGTGATGACGATCTGGTTGACTTTATCGATCGTATCGTATTTGCGGGATTCTGCGGAGGACCCGGCTGATTCGACGACATAACGAGAAATGGTCAGCAGCCGATCCGTATCGGTGACGACTTCATAGCCGCTTTCCAGTCCGAGGTGCCATTTCCCACCTTTTTCCATATGGGCTACTTCATCCTTGAAGCCCTCATACAGCTTCTTGTTTTCCTCTAAATATTTGGTATTTAGGGACTGCTCCAGTTCAGGATCACCGTTGCCGGCAATGCCGGGCGTTTTAAGATTTACATCAGTGTTTTCGTTCTGTTCGGTATATTCCCGGATGGTGATCACCTTCACAATCTGCCCGAGCACCGGCACTTCAGACAGCGCCTTGGCGAAGGCAGGGCTGGTATTTACGCCGACAGACAGTAGGATACAAGCAGCCGCAACGCTTACGAGCCAGGGCATGGCCTTTATTTTTGTTCGCCGGGAGGCGATCGTTCTGTTTACCATCTCATTTAATTCATCGGGAATAGGAATGGACTCATACTCCCGCCTCATCCTATTCAGCTTGTCATTCATTATCGTTTCTCCTCCTCTTGATCTTCCTCGCTCATGTACACCCGAAGCTTCTGCAGTCCTTGATATAGCCTTGTTTTCACGGTATTCAGATTCTCGTTAAGCACCTCTGCAATTTCTTCAAACTTCATATCTTCAAAAAAGCGGAGGATTATCAAGATTCGGTATTTGTCCGGCAGCTCCTTCAGTGATCTTGCCAGATCCAGATCAGTATAATGGTCTTGGCTGTTTGGAAGCACAACCTCCAGTTTTTCTTCGTCCATGAGCTGGACTTTTTTCTGTTTTCGTATGAAATCCAGTGACGTTGTCACGATGATGCGAAAAAACCAGCTTTTTAATGAACCCGTATTCTTCAGGTTTTCGATGGACATGAACGCTTTGTGGATGGCATCCTGTACGATGTCGAGAGCATCCTCTTTGTTGCGGACATAGCTGTAAGCTAGTCGATACGCCCTTTCCTGGTTTTCGGTGATGCATTGGATGAGAAGCTTTTCCAGCTTCCGGCCGACTTTCATTTAATGAGACACTCCTTTGGGCCCGCGCGGGTAACCATCAATTGCAATTGCCTTACGGAAGCAAGACGGGCGAGTTGCTCAAAAAGTTTGATTTGAAATTAAAAAATTCAGCCGTTGTGATCTAGCTGCGATTTGGCGGGTCAATCAAGCCGTGCAGGAAATAAAAGGCCCCAGCTTCACCGGGGTCCTAAGCGGATCTTTCTATTCACTGTCATATTTTCGGATATGTAAAGCGGAATTATGCCCGCCAAAGTCAAACTTCCTAACCTAGATCACTTTGGTCTTGTCTGTCTCGTTAATACCATATATTTGGAAATTACATGCCCGTTAGTAAAATGAGAAAGCTGTAAAACCTGATAAGGCGTCCATCTAATCAGTAATGGGGACATGTTCTGGTCCTTAGCTCGGGACAAGAACTTTACTGAAAAATAATAAAAAGCAGCTGATCATATTAATCAGCTGCCTTTGTGTATCATTGCGCTATCGTTAGTTAAGTTAGTAATGTCAG
The DNA here is from genome assembly GCF_014203995.1 of Paenibacillus sp. JGP012. NCBI lineage: Bacteria > Bacillati > Bacillota > Bacilli > Caryophanales > Paenibacillaceae > Paenibacillus > Paenibacillus sp. JGP012. Next base: position 34,673 of record NZ_JACHKG010000028.1, read on the forward strand.
TCTACTACCCCATTCACCGACTGGTTCAAGCCAGCTTACGATTCGATCATCAATAAGTTTGGTAAGTGAATCTTCATACTCAGCACGATAAGGTTTATTTAGTTCGTGTTGAATCCAGCTTTCTTTTGTACCCCGCCAGATCTCATAGATGACAAGATCATCCGGATGATCAAGATCATCGGAGACAATAGCACTGACAAAGGAAGGTTCACTTTTGAAGTTGCTAATCATTGAAAATAGGCTTTCACGGAATGATTCTTTCTTACCAGGCTTTATTTTAAAACGAATATTAAGAATTATTTGATTGTTGTTTGTTGACATCACTAACACTCCTTTTATTAATTTTCTTCCTGGTCACAAGTTTATTATGTACTATGTATTAATATTGAACTAGTACGTACTTTTAGGTTATATAGTAACTTAAAAGTAATAATTGTGATTAAATATAGAATAAAATAAAATTATTTTATTCTATATTTAATCTCCGATATTTATCCTTGTTCAATGTCTTCTCTGCATAATTCTGACCCCAATCGCAAAGAGCTCGCAAAGTGGGTTCAAGTGACATACCTATTTCTGTTATTGCATATTCCACTTTTGGTGGTACCTGATTATACATTTTTCTTTTAATCAAATTATTACTCTCCAACTCCCTCAACGACTGTACTAACATTTTCTGTGAAATTGATGGTATGAGTCTTTTCAATTCACCCGTCCGTTTAGGTCCTTTTATTAAGTAATACAGAATAAGAGGTCTCCACTTTCCGCCAATGACATCTAACGTAATTTCCAGATCACAGTAAACCGTTTTCAATTGAGAAACACCATCTCTCATTTAATTTCCATTATTATAGTACACTTCTGGTAGCGCAAGCATGGTTATTCTCGATTTACAAGAGATTCCTTATAAATGCTGCTGAGTAATCAAGTTTTAACTACATATATTGAATTTATTGATAATAAAATATACCCTCAAATAACATCGAATGAATTCGATTCCTTAATTCTTACCACAGTTATTCGTTATGTTGACCTAATTTACGTTTGAGTGACACATCTGATCCTCCTATCAAAAAAGCAGCCCCGTCAGGAGCTGCCTCATGTTATGCGTTATCTTGTAATCTTATCTGTTTCCGCTAACCCGTCAGCCTACTCGGCATCCGGATAAGGATTGATCTTCTGGATTGTTCCGTCTTCGTTGTATTTCAGCTCGGAATATTTAACGCAGCGCTTGTGGTTGACGCCTTCAGACAGGGAGCTGTCGTGATAGAACAGATACCATTTGTCTTCAACTTGCACAATGGAGTGGTGGGTTGTCCAGCCGATAACTGGAGAGAGAATCTCTCCCTTGAATGTGAATGGTCCCATCGGGCTCTTGCCGATCGCATATACGAGCTTATGCGTGGTTCCTGTAGAGTAGGACAGGTAGTAATAGCCGTTATATTTATGCACCCAAGGCCCTTCAAAATATCTCCGGTCTTCATCGCCGGCCAGAATCGGATTCCCGTCTTCATCGACAATCGATATCTCGACAGGCTTGCCCTGGAAGGACAGCATGTCGTCGCTAAGCAGCGCAACTTGCGGTCCAAGCGCCGGCTGGTCAGGAGCCGGGCCTTCTGCATCTGGCACGAAGCTGCCGGTCTGCCATTTCTCCAGCTGGCCGCCCCAGAGTCCGCCGAAATAGATGTATGACTGATTGTCGTCATCCACCAGTACGGCCGGATCGATGCTGAAGCTGCCTTCCATATAATTCGGCTGCGGCATGAACGGGCCTGCCGGAGACTCTGATGTTGCCACACCCAGACGGAAGATGCCGTCATGGTCCCGTGCCGGGAAGAACAGGTAATAGGTATTGTTCTTATAGGCTGCATCCGGTGCCCAGAGCTGCTTGGAGGCCCATGGAATATCTCTCAGATGCAACGCTTCACCGTGATCGACCACCGGGGAATCGAAGTTGTCCATCGAGAGGACATGATAGTCTTCCATTTTATACTGGTCGCCGTTATCGTTGCTCGGCTCGTCATGATCGAGGTCATGGGAAGGATAAATGTAGATTTTGCCCTCGTAGACATGGGCTGACGGGTCAGCAGTGAAGATGTGGGTTACGAGCGGCTGGTGGGGCTTAGGTATTTGTTGTTGTTGTTGATTCATAAGGCATCTCCTTTGTATTGGAATAATAGAATCCTTCATGCATAGCGCTCAATTATCCGGCGATTACGGTAATTCATTGAATGCATCTCTTCCTGCAATCAAAGCAAACGCTTACAATATCTGTTGTAATTCTACACTCCCCGCTAGTTTATTCCAATACACATACTAAAGGTCTTCCCCGAAAAAATGTACAATTTCCACCGGCGCTTGCTGCTCGAATTGATAAATGTATCTTTGTAGACTTTCCGTTTAAGGTGATTCGGTAAATGTTCTTGGTATAAGTTATCCCCCCATCTCGGAAGTGAGTAATAAATTCTATGCGGGATGTTCCAAACACAACAGGAATCATGTAATTTCCTTCAGTAGCCTGTTATTTTTTAGAAAACCACATTTGTGATAGAACGTCTTCAGTTCCTCATGTGTAATCCCCCCACCCTCTCGCATAGTTCCGCTGATCTTGGTAATATGTTTAAAATGGTTGCAACTTGCGTTCTTATTGTATTCATCCACCTTTATGTTATAGATTTTAACGAGATCAAGTAGAGTTTCAAGGAGGATACGACCGTGCCCAATTCTCTTACGAAACGATTGAATTTCTTCAATGACGAGTTCATCCTGCAAATAAGTAAAAAACAAATATGAAGGATTCTCTATCTCACTAAACTTCAATTGAATTTCGCCAGAGCTCATAACGAACTTGAGACGAGCTAGATCAAATGTCACCTCTACTTCTTTGGGAATGTATGCATTATCCCGTTTTTTTACACAGTATATTGGTTTTTCGTTCACCTCTAGATGTTCTTCCATCAAACTGCATCCTCCAATCATTCATTTCACGATTTATATATATCTAATCGTCGGTGTTCATAGAGTTCATTCCCCAAAAAAATTGATTAAAGTAATAGAAAACCTCATTTAGTGACTAAAATGCATCATTAGTTATTAGATCCGTGTTCATTCTTTGGCTAGCTACGCATCTAGAGCAAAAGTGCAATTCTACTTCTACTTAGGGATTAAGAAGCAGTTTTAATGAGTGGGGCACGGCTAGCTCGTGAAAACTCGTCACGATTGTAAAAGTGTTTTCAGTAAACTCGTTAAACCTATCCTTAGTCAAAGCGTCTTTTAAAACAAAAAGCCCCCAATTTAGAGAGATGGAATTATCTATATAACCAATAAGCGCATTCTACCATCAAAAATATCCCACCACACAAATATTTATTTATTACAACCGACCAATTGAAGCGATCTTCACCTCTTGCTCCTTCACCAAATCCTAATGCAATAAAAACAATTCCTAGTATCATGCCGATCCAAGCGACAGAAGCAATCAGCCCTCCCATCATCCGGACAACCTCCTCTAAACTCAATTGGGAATTAACCAAATACTTTAGAATTTAGGATGTGTCTTGAAACCTGCTGAAGTGCTTCTTTTACCGCCTTTTCGCCCCCTGCTGCGTCACTTTCCCTTGACGTGCCCCGGCACGCCTGCGGTAAACTTCCTGGCTTGGAACGAAAATTCAGCAAAATTGACTTCCTTCAGAGCGCCCTAAAAACTTGTACAACTTCATGAATCTAACCAGCTGTATCCTGATAAATACGCTTAATAAGGATCAACCCATCATTAATATAACGATCCCAAAATTTAAAATATCGTTCATGTTTTAGTCCTCTCCACCCTAGAGAAGTTCAAAATGAAGCTCAGTCTCTGATAACGTGGTATTCCCTTTCGACGGAATTGAACCGTATCCCAATTCTAGAACCGCAGCAATGCGCTCGTTACTCAGTACACCAAACATTTCAGTACGGCTCGGGTCGTACATCCAGTCATGCAAGGTACAGCGTACACCTAGACTCTGCTCGTGAGCGAGCAATCGGAAATTTTGGATTAGACAGCAGACAGCTGCAAAGTCCTCTTCCCGCTTATGTTGATCCGCCTCTTCCTTCACCAAGACCAGAAGATACGCGGGAGCCTTCTCCTGCAATTCCTGCATGATGTCCCCATACCGGTTATCAGCAAATATAAATCGCCACGGCTCTCGTAGTTCATCATTTGGCGCCCATACGGCATGATTGAGCAATTCAAGGATTAGCTCCTGCGATACCGGTCGATCCAAAAACTCACTTGGAGTCTGAATGTCTCCTTCTAGATCTGACAATTTCATTTTTACATCCTCCTCTCCTATATAGACTGCCCTCGTAAGACAGTCCATTTCTGCTCGGCTGGCGTTCTTTTCCGACTTCTTGGCGCTTTCTCGTAATATCCTATATGAAGAATGCCAACAAATCTTTCATCCTCACGCAAGCCAATTCCTTTAAAAAAACCTTCATGTAGAATCATGGACTCTGTATCCCATAGCATTCCTAACCCATGTTCCCAACCTATCAGTTGGAAGCTCTGCATCATCCCGCAGGCAGCCGCATAGTTGCGGTCATTGGTCAGACGATCCGGTCCTACAGTCGACATAACAATGAGATGCACAGGAATATCCGTAAATCTCTTTTTGAAAATATCCAGAAGTTTCCCAGGAATCAGTTTGCCGAGCCTGCTTTGTGACATCTGCTCCAGCATGCAGTCCACCAACCGTTCGCGTGCTTCTGGAGTTCCGGCATATACTACACGCCACGAGCCAGCCTCAGCAAATGGTTGAAGCCGATTAGCCTTGCGAAGTAATTCAACAACTAACTCCTGGTCCACCGGCGTAGAGCTATATTTACGAATGCTCCTGCGCGCCCTGATCAATTCCGCCAGACTCAAATGCTTCACTCTCCTTCGTTCGATCTGGATTCAATATTTATACTGCTGTCCTGAAGAAATTGATGGATTACTTTTAGCTCTGTCTCTGAATATTTGTCGAGAGTACGATAGAAGCGTTCAGTCTCTTGTGCATGCAGACGTTCATGCAGTTCAAAGATTTTTTTGCCTTGCGGTGACAGCCGGAAGTAACTCTCCTTCTTGTTGTCATTCATTTTTGTGCGTTTGACGAATCCTTCCTCCAGCAGTTTGTTGCCTATTTTGGTGATACTTGCTTTGGACAAATTCATCGCCTCGGCAATACCGGTGTTATTGATAGGCTCATGTTTGCCAATGCAATCTATCATATGAACCGCGGTCAAATGCTGAGGAATTTTCTCGATGCTTTCTCGCTGGGCGACACTTAGGAAATGCTCGATTTCTGTATCCTTGTGATTCTCATATACATGTAAGAAACGGATAAATTGGTCATAAAGCAACTGTTTTGTTTGATCTTTTGAAGTCATCCTTTGATCACTCCTTATTTACTTGTAAACAAAAATATTGTTTTAATAATGTAGTGTTTTTAAACAATTTTTAATATATTGTTCACTGGTGAACAATATAACATGAATGATAATGATCATCAACTTAATTCTCTGACATTGCAACATCACGCTACAGTCCCGGACAGAGACCTGCCTTAAAAGGAATATCTTATCTTTTTAACCTGCCTATTCCGACCCTGGATTTCCACCCTGGTCAACAAAAACCCGCTAATCTTTTCTGATTAACGGGTTTTAAAAATTCAATCTTTTTACATACTTTATTTGTTTATTCCATCCAATCTGTTACTGCACCTCTTGAAGCAGAGGAAACTAATTTGGCATATTTGCCGAGTACACCGGATTTTACTTTCAGTGGAGGTTGTACCCATGCTTGCGCTCGAGCGGTTAACTCTTCTTCTGACACCTCAACCTTAATTTCCTGGATGTCACTGTTAATGGTAATAATATCTCCATTTTGGAGCAAAGAGATCGGACCGCCTACTTGTGCTTCAGGTGATACATGGCCGACTACAAATCCATGCGAACCGCCAGAGAATCTACCATCTGTTATGAGAGCAACTTTCCCGCCGAGACCCTTTCCTACAATGAGTGCTGTAACGGAAAGCATCTCAGGCATACCTGGTCCACCCTTCGGACCACAATAGCGTATGACCAATACGTCCCCTTCCTGAATTTCATCGTTCATGATCGCTTCTGTCGCTTCATCTTCGCTATCATACACCTTTGTCGGTCCGGAAAACTGTTGTATCTTCATGCCTGACATTTTGGCAACAGCGCCTTCAGGAGCGAGATTTCCTCGAAGCACAACCAGTGGTCCATCTGGCTTCAGCGGATTATCGAGTGGTCGTATAATCTCTTGATCATTCTGAAGTGGAGCAGCTTCTGCTAAATTTTCCGCCAATGTTTTACCAGTTACCGTGAGGCAATCCCCATGAAGTAATCCTTCAGCGAGCAATAGCTTCATTACCCCTGAAACACCGCCAATATCATTCAAATCCTGCATCACATATTGGCCACTTGGCTTCAGATCTGCCAGATGCGGAACACGCAAGCGAATGCGCTCAAAATCATCCAAGGTTAAATCGACTTCTACGGAGTGCGCAATAGCTAGCAGATGGAGAAATGCGTTGGTTGATCCCCCTAGAGCCATAACAACGGTGATCGCATTCTCAAATGCTTTCTTCGTCATAATGTCTCTTGGGTAGATTTCCTGTTCAAGCAGTGAGATGACCTGCTTACCGGCTGCTTCGCATTCCAATGCTTTATCCGCTGAGATCGCTGATGTCGAAGAAGAACCAGGCAAACACATCCCCATGGCCTCTGCAGCTGCGGCCATCGTATTAGCGGTATACATGCCCCCGCAAGCCCCTGGACCCGGGCAAACACTACATTCGACCTTATGCAGCTGTTCATCTGTTATTTTTCCATCTTGATATTGACCAACGGCTTCAAAAGCGGAAACGATATCCACTTTTTTACCATCAAGATTACCAGGTTGAATGGTTCCTCCATAGACATAAACGGAGGGAATGTTCATGCGTCCAATGGCCATCAGACATGCAGGCGTATTCTTGTCACAACCACCGATTGCAACAACGCCGTCAAAACGCTCGGCTCCGGTCACAATTTCAATCGAATCAGCGATAGCTTCCCGACTTGGCAGTGAGAACAACATCCCTCCGTGCCCCATCGAGATTCCATCCGATACGGTAATCGTATTAAAAATCAGTGGAGCACCCCCGTTATCGCGTGCGCCTTGCTTAGCTTGTACCGCTAAATCATTGATGTGCATATTACACGGTGTTACTTCACTCCACGTACTCGCTATTCCGATCATTGGCTTTTTAAAATCCTCATCCTGAAAACCAACTGCACGCAGCATCGCTCTGTTCGGTACCCGGTTAGCACCTTCACTGATTACCTTGCTTCGAATACGAAGATCTTTTTTATTTTCCATGTTTCTTCCCTCATTTCAAAGTATTTCGTTCAGTTCCTGCATCGGCCTGATAAAATTTTGTTTCATTAGCACGTGAGCATCCTCACTATTTTTGCCTTCAAAAGCTTTAATAATCAAATCATGCTCTTCGACTGAAGCTAGCGTAGCCGTAATAGGTTGTTTTAAAAACACATATTTAAATCGCCTAATGTGAATCTGGAGAGAGGCATTAAATGTGGCCACATAAGGATTATCTGAGAGCTCCACAATATAATTATGAAATAGCTCATCCACCTCCATGGCCTGATACACTTGCCCATTCTTAATGGAAGTTGCAAATTCCAAATTAATAGATCTTAGTTTCTCGATCTGTTCTGGAACAATCATTTTAGCGGTAATTTCAGCAGCCAAGGCCTGAAGAGCAGCCATGGTTGAATACATCTTAAAAATATCGTTTTTCTCAATATTCGTTACTTTTGTTTCTTTTCCTGGATGCATAGAAACGAGACCTTGAACTTCGAGTAACTGAAGTGCCTCCCGTATTGGTGTCCGGCTGACTCCAAGCGATTCAGCCATTTCCGCATCAATAAGCTTTTCACCTGGTTGCAGTGTTCCATCAATAATCCATCGCTGAATCTGAGAAAACGCTCTTTCTTTTGCGGACATACGAACGGGTAAGGAAAAATCTTTAGGAATTGGCATGGTTTTCCATCCTCATTACAATTATTGTTATATGCAATATATCGCATACACGATCGAGATGCAATTATTATTTCATTTTTTACTCTCCCTAGTTCCAATAAAATAAAAAGCCGCTAAAATAGCGACTTCAATGAGACCACGTTCTTGTCTTTCGACAAATAAGTGTATTTCATCAAAACAAAACTCCCATAAGCGATCATAGGGGTCTTTTGCTGTATGGTTCTGTCAGCTCTAATATTTTCTAAATTGATTCGGCGACATTCCAGTTCGTGGTTTTAAAAAATTGGGGGAAATTGGCCGGTTATTCGAAACCAAGCTTATAAGCAATACTGGAGATCGGTTCTGAAGTACCGGACAGCAAGTTTTTGGCGTGATGGATGATCTGAAAATGAATGTGTTCTTGTGTATATTTTCCTGTTTCTTTCTTTAAGAGATCACTTAAATAATTGGTGGAGTACCCCATTTCTTTTGCAAGCTCTTTCACACTGGGTATACCGTCTTGTCCCAGTTGGTGCAAGGTAAAGCTTTCTTTTAATATCTACATGTTGAACAAATGCCTATCTAATCCAGTCTCTCACTCCATTAGCAAATGGTAATTATTCCTAACACAATGACAGCTGTAATCCCTTTTCCATTTAGATAATCTTACCAATCGGTACAAGGGTTGGTGCCAGAATGAGCCTGATCCTATATCCATCATTTCTGGTAACAGGTATTCATCTGACGCCGCTTGCATTTCAGGTAACAGCATGGGCTCTGCCTATGAATTGGCTCAATCGTATGATTCGTGGAATGCCCAATTATGAATTATAGCGAAAGAAGACACTAAATATGTAATGAGCATTTCCCTTTTTTTGAAAATAGTGATGTGTATACCGAAAAAATCGCTAATTTAGCGACTTTTTTCGGATTATGTTTTTTCCTTAAGCAATTTTTTATGATAATTCTCAGTCTAGCTCCATATCACGGTATATGAAACTAATTACCACGTCAAACGAGGATTATAGCTCTAAGGGGTCAGGTGATCAGGGAGTGTATTCGATCCTCAGCTCATGATTGAAACAAGATCCCTTTTACAAACAATGAGACACTGTGTTTATAGAACTCTTCCTCGGTCACGAGTTCGGACTGATATTGCCGGTGAATCAGCTCGCTCATCTGAAATCCGTAGCACATTGAGAGAAAAGACATGGCGGTAAGACGTTCATCCTGTCTAGCTATAATTTTTTTCTTCTGCAAGCGTTCAAAATATTCAGCGAGCAAGGAATGCAGTTTTACCGGAGGATCGGCTAACACCCTATCCAATTCAGGAAGCAATCCTGTGTCGCGGATACCAATCAAAATAATGTCCGCATGTTTATGGAAAAACAAGCGATACTGCTGGCTTACATTCAGCAGATCGATTTCCGGATTATCGGTTGCGTCCTCTTTTAACAGCTTCTCAAATTGTGGGATATCCGAGTGTCTCTCAATGATGGCTTCCAATATGCCTTGTTTGCTTCCAAATTGCCGGAAAATCGTAGATTCATTGACTTTAGCTTCCGTTGCAATAGCTTTGGTGCTTACTCCCCGATAGCCCTGCTTTTTGATGAGCCGTGTTGCGGCTTCAATGATTCTGTCTGAAGTCTGCATTGTATTTCTCCTTTTGAATATGTTAAACCTATTCTACTACAAGTATTGCATGTGAAGCAGGGTCGGGGTTCATTTTCATAAACATTTATTTAAGGCAAATCGCTTCTTTTTTCCCAGCGGCTTGGTTCTGTAATCTTGACATGATCAGGCACCAATTGCGTGAGCGTGCCTAATTTATCGAATGTAATCTGGATTCGGTCAGAGGGCAACAGCCATTGTTCGGTCTCGATTGCGCAGCAATCCGGTATCGTCCCCATTCCTATAATTGTGCCTGGGAGCGGTGTGAAAACTTTGAGAACCTCCTCCATCACTTCTGCAGAGTGTGCAGAATACTCGGACGTGCTTCCCTTCCAATGCAGTCTTTCCCCGATGCGTACATCCACATTGAGTGCCAGCGGGTTCTCGATTTCATCCGGTGTAACGAGAAATGGTCCTATTCCTTTGCTGTGATCAAAATCTTTGCAGCGCGTCGGCCCTGTCAGGGCCTGGAAATCCGGCCACTGCACGTCGCGGACCGTACTGTCGTTAAAAATAACATAACCCGCAATGCAGTTCCCCTTTCCTGTAACAAAGGCCAGCTCCGGCTCGATATCCAGGTATGAAGAGTATGATGGCCAATGAATCGTATCCCCATCGCCAATTACAGCATTATGGTTACACTTGTAATAACTGAAATTCACTTTATTCGGATCTTGCTGGAATTTTTCGGCGATTTTTTGTTTGAGCTCTTCTCTTTCCGGCCCTGTATATTCTCTTTGCAGCAGATTTACACCAGCATTTCTCAGATGTCTTGGCGTCAGTCCAAAATCAATAAGTGCAGCCGGATTCGGAACTGGCGGCAGCAGTTTTACCGCTGCAATCGGGCAGATTTCATGTTCATTGAATTGATGGGACTGTCCGATAACATATTGCAATAATTCCTTAGCGGCATCATAGCTAGCCGGCAAATGATGAAGATAGTCGTTCATACTTTCAAGATTGTCAAAGAACGTTCCATGTTTTTTCATAATTGCCGCAAAAGACATGACAAATTTCTCATTAATTACAAGTCCAAACAAAGGTTCCTGGGATGTATTGGTTTGAAAGGTTACTAGTTTCATGTTGCAGCGCCTCCATCCATGTAGTGTGATGTTGTTCTGTTAGTAGCATACAGTATGGAATCAATGCATGCAAGTACATGCTTGCATTCTTGTTTTCCATTTTCTATAATGAGGACATAGTCAGTATGACTTACCAAAAAAACATATACACGAAGGAGAATTTTTATGAAGTATGGACGTATTATTCAAAAACCTCGCGTTAAATTTTTTGAAGTTGCAGATGGCGTCTTTGCCGGTATTTCGCCGTATCGCGGCATCAGTTGGGCCAATGCGGGGTTCATCAACAAGGGTGAAGGGCTAGTGTATGACACGTTCTTCGATTTGTTCCATGCGCGGGAAATGCGGGAGACTTTTAAGGAAGTAAGCAACGGCGGCTCTCCCGCATATGTGGTGAACTCGCACTATAATAGCGACCATGCCTGGGGAAACAAAGTGTTTGAAGATGCTTGCATTATTATGCACAAGGAAGCGTCCAGAGAGCGTCTTACCGAAAATATCGCATGGATGGACAGCGTCATCAGAAGAGGAAAGGATTCTCCCGAATCGACTTCGGGCGAGCGGTTTTTTGCAGCGGAATTTGAAGGTTTCGACCTGGCAGGCGTAGAATGGGTGCTCCCGAATATTGAGATAAAGGACGATATTAATATCCGTCTTGGCGATACGGAAGTCATGATTTACAACGTTGCTCCGGCCCACTCCGACAGTGACTTGCTGCTGTGGATGCCAAAAGAAAAAGTGCTGTTCGCCGGCGATGTTGTGTTTAACGGTTGTACGGCATACAGCGAAGAGGGAACCCTCAATTGGGTTAAAGTGCTTGACCGCATTATTGATGCAATCAAACCCGAAATCGTTGTTCCAGGACATGGCGCCATCTGCGGTCTGGACTTCGTGAAGGAGCAGAGAGACTACCTTCTGAACCTGATCAGCGAGTTCAACAAGCATTACAATGACGAAATTGATGCCTTGTCCCTGACCAAGCAAATTGATATTTCCCGCTTCCTTCATTGGATTCAGCCAGAACGCTTGTATGTTACAGTGGACATCCTATTGAAAAGCAAACGAGGGTTACCACCCCTTCCAATTTGGAACGAGGTGCCTGCTAAGCTGGAAGATATGAAAGCTTTTCTGGCCGGAAAATATGGTAATCAAAACAAGCCATGGGACCCTATGAGTGTTTGGCAAGAATGAATAGCAATTTGAAGCTAGCCTACGAAAAACAAAATACGGCCCTGTCGCAACCGATGCGAACTGTGGCCGTTTTTTTGAATTGTTCCACGGAATTAAAATGGAGTTGGACTTATGACTTATTTTTCCGATGAATCAAAATGGAATTCATTCTAAAACAGCCCATCATCAGGCAGATTCCAATTGTCAGTCTTTTACTCCATGACCGTTTCATCGCCTCACGTCGCCCCATTTAATTCGTATCATTGAAAAGCAACTTTGTCATCGCTCCTCATAAAGTTACCGTTTGCTCGCTGTAATGGATATCCTTCATTATTGCCCTATATATCCAAAATTTGATATTTCCTTGCGCAGCACAGGATTTGCACATCCATGCAAGAGATCAGGATCACCTTTCCAGATTGAACGGTGAGCAAAAGAAGGAGATCGGTCGAGCCCGTTTCCGAAATCATAGGGTGTTTGACCAGTCGCTGCTACATATATGGAATAAACTAATATCACTTCTTACTTGAACGTGTTCGATCTATTTCATAAGGAGCGTCCAACAACGTGAAGGAGGAAACAGGAATGGCAATTCGCTACAGCGTCATTATTCCAACCTATAATCGGGCCCATCAGTTATCGCTTACACTGGCAGCCCTTGAGACACAAACCTATCCGAAGCACCTTTTCGAAGTCATCGTAGCTGATGACGGTTCCACTGATGGAACGAAAGAACAGATCCAGGCATTCCAGTCTTCATATTCTTTGACCTACGTATCGCAGACGGAGCAACGTGGCAGATCAGCAATCCGGAATTTGGGACTTCAGCATGCCAAAGGGCTATATGTTATCTTCTGTGATGCTGACTTTCTAGCATTACCCGAATTTATCCGAACCGTGCGTCAATATCATCGTAAAAATCCCAGAGCCGTCGTTTCGGGTTTTCCACATTCTTTTGCGGATGCTTATACCCACTACTATCCAGATTTCTCGCCATCGGAAAAAGATCATTGCCGTTCAATCCTCACCCCTTCAAACTTATGGCGTTCCGAATTTGATGCAGCGAATGAAATCGTCCCACTGGTCACACCGGAGGATATCATTCATCAGACAGATACATTGTCCAAAGTGATTTTCCCAACCAAAATACCGCCTGGTGTTATCAAACAATTTGCCAGCACCGATGTGGCTTCATGGATGCTGCTCGTCACGCGGTGTGTTTCCATTCGCCGAAGCCTTCTGAATCGAGTTGGAGGTTTCAATGAACGGTTTGTACTCTATGGGCTTGAAGACTGGGATCTGGGCTACAGGCTGCATCGTTTGAAAGTGCCCTTCTACTGTATGAAAGAGGTCGTAGGTTATCATCAGGAACATCCCACTCATTTCCGAGGGGAAGTGCTCAATACAGAGAATCTGAAAATCATGCTTGAAACCTATGGATTCAATGATTCCGCACTCAATTTATTCTGCGTTGTACCACCATCAGCTGACCTCGAAACCTACAAAAAAACGCTGCGAATCTTGCGCAGAGGCTTGCGGTCCAGAAAAACACGTTCTTCCGCACGATTGTTAAAAAAAACATTACGGATTGCCGCCAAACACTTCGTGCTTCCAACAGATGTGGAAGCGTATAAAAAGTCACTCGCAAGAATACAGAGAAAAGCAAAAGGCAGAAAAAGTCGGGTGGCCCGCGTTTTACAGGATATGTCGCAGAGGTCTGAAAAACTGGTGGAGTAGTTAGCTGTATCAATAACTTCGCCCATACTTACTCCTGCCCCAATTGCATTCACTTTTTTTCATACAACAAAAAGCTCCTACTACATCTTTGTGGTATTATCCCCTTTAAGTAGACACTTAAAAAAATATGATGTTATCATGGGGGTTCAAGTGACACTTCGAGGGGATATTTTTATGGCGAAAAAAGAGCAATCATTTCAGACGTATACCAAAGAATTCAAATTAAATGCAGTTAAATCATATGTCGAAGGTTCTTCAAGTCAAAAGGTGGTTGCTGAGCGCAAGGGGATTCGAAACTGTTCACAACTGAAGGTGGGGGTCAAAAAGTAGAAAAACGAGGAAGCTTGGGTGACAAAGTGTCATCTACTACCCTCTTCACAATCCCATCCGCCTCGAGTTCCCTGAGTTGTAAAGTCAACATCCGTTGTGTAATCCCTGGTATTAATCGTTTAAGTTCATTAAATCTGACCGATTTTTCGGATAAAATGTCGATAATGATTCCCTTCCATTTTCCTCCTATCATATGTAAAACCATTTCAACAGGACAGGCCTTTATAACCTCTTCACTGCAATCGCCATAATTTTTTAATCCATATCCCATATTGCCACTCCATTCATTAAGTTACAAAAATGTGCGTACTTATAAGTATCAATCATTTCCACTATATTAACTATATCAGAAATGAAAGGAGATATATCACGGTTACAATGAGAGAATCTGAATGGCAGTCACAACTATAAGAATTAAATACATTTTCGTAGGTACAGGTTTTAGAAAACAGATTAGCGAGGCAATTTTATGAATAAATCCAAGATCGTATTAATTACAGGTGGCAATAAGGGTATTGGTTTTGAGACAGCAAGACAATTGGGAAACATGGGGTATGAGATTTTAATAGGAGCAAGAAGCGAAGAAAAAGGTCATGAGGCCGTAACACACTTGGAACCGGAGAACATTAACGCTAAAACGGTGGTTCTTGATGTCACAAAACCCAGCTCCGTTCTCAAGAATACTTATGAGACAAACGTTTTCGGCGTATTTTCTGTCACTAAAGCATTACTTCCATTGCTCCAAAAATCTTCTGCCGGAAGAATCGTAAATCTTTCCAGCGCATTAGGTTCCTTGACTTTGAATTCAGACCCAACGTCGGAATTTTATAATGTGAATTCGCTCGCCTACAATAGTTCCAAAACGGCTGTAATGCTTTAACTGTTTTCTTTGCTAAAGAATTAAGAGATACTCCTATTAAAATCAACTCGGTTTGTCCTGGATTTACAGCTACCGATTTAAATGGTAATAGTGGCTATCGTACAGTCGAACAAGCAGCTTCCAGTGTAGTTAAGCTCGCCACAATCAATAATGATGGTCCAACCGGTAGCTTTTTTGATGAAAATGGAATTGTGCCTTGGTAACACACAGGCAATAAGGTAGCTTTAATATCCAAAAATTCCGATATTTCTAATACATCATCTTATCCGTTCCATTTTACCCGGACAATTTCTGAGTATTCCGTAAATCTATTGGAGAAAGGTATGGATTATACCGGAGACTACTTCGGGAATCGGATTATGTTCTTGTCCATTCCGGTAATCGGTACAGGTTCTTGTCCCTCGACAACGCCTATTCCATCTCGGATAATTTATCCCTATCGACTTTAATCATAGAGCAATTTCAAGATTCAATACAAAATAAAGCTAAGGATCGCCAGGGTATAGATTAAATCAGTGTCTGGGCTGGAGGATGAAAATAGAAGCTGCAACAAAAGGTCCGGATAAGGCTAAACCTCTTGATGCACCTTCTTTTGTATATCTACTCGCTTAGCACACCGAATCCAACATAACTTTAAGCCTTGCGAAGCATTTGTCTCTCGCTTAGCTGTGAAAGCATATCCTTCGTCATGGCCTTCAAGTCGTAGCGGGCATGAAATCCCCATTCTGTTTTTGCTGCCGTCGCATCAATGGAATGCGGCCAGCTATCGGCAATTGCCTGTCTCTTCGGATCAACATCATAATCGAGGATAAAACCGGGAATCTCTTCCCGAATCGCTGCAGCGATCGCCTCTGGATCCACACTCATTGCGGTGACATTAAATGAGTTTCGGTGTATCAATCGAGATGAATCCGCTTCCATTAAATCGATGATAGCATTCAGGGCATCCGGCATATACATCATGTCCATGTTCGAGTCTTTGGCGATATAAGATGTATATCGGCCAGTCGTCACGGCTGCGTAGTAAATTTCCACCGCGTAATCCGTCGTTCCTCCGCCGGGAGGCGTCATATAAGATATCAAACCCGGGAATCGCAGCCCTCTTGTATCCACGCCGTATTTGTGAAAATAATAGTCACAAAGCAGTTCGCCGGACACTTTATTCACGCCGTACATCGTATTGGGCCTCTGGATCGTATCCTGCGGGGTATTGTCTTTCGGAGTCGAAGGGCCAAAAGCTCCAATGGAGCTTGGAGTGAAAAATTGGCAGCCGAGCTCCCTGGATATTTCAAGTGCATTCATCAATCCGCCCATATTCAAGTTCCAGGCAAGCAGCGGTTTCTCCTCTGCGGTAGCCGACAGCAGCGCAGCCAAATGAATGACGGTATCCACTTCGTATCGCTTGGCGATTTCGAACATCGCTTTAGCATTCGTCACGTCCAGCAGCTCGAATGGCCCCGATCGGGTAATTTCGTGAGACGATGACCTGAGATCCGTAGCAACGACGTGATCCGCACCATAAATTTCACGTAATTTAACAACTAACTCAGAACCGATTTGGCCCAGTGCTCCGGTCACCAAAATCTTGTTCATAAGACATTCCTCCCGAAATAGACTCCCGCGAATGCAGCTAAATCAGCTTCATTTCCTTGCCAACTTTCTCATAAACGGAGATCACCTGACCCAGCATCTCCTTGGTATGGGCAGCTGTCGGCATGTTGCGTATTCTTCCGGTTCCTTTCGGGACCGTCGGAAACAGGATTGCCTTGGCGTAAACGCCTTCTTCATAGAGCCTTTTGCTGAACTGTTGGGTGGTTACTTCATCGCCAATAATACAAGGGGTGATCGGCGTTTCGCTTTGGCCTACATCGTATCCAAGCCGGCTCAAGCCATTTTTCAAATGATTGCCGTTCTCCCACAGCTTCTCAATCAGCTCTTTGTCATTCATCAAAATGTCGACAGAAGCGCTACAAGAAGCAATTGCAGCCGGAGGTAGCGACGTCGAGAACAGAAATGGACGGCTTCTTAGCTTCAACCATTCAATTAGTTGTTTTTTACCCGCGACATAACCGCCGACAACACCGATCGCCTTGGAAAGAGTACCGATTTGAAAGTCAATGCGGTCGGACAATCCAAAATGCTTCACGGTTCCCGCACCTGCTCCGAGAACGCCCGAACCGTGGGCATCATCCACATAAGTAATCAGATCGAATTCTTCAGCTATTTTCACGATTTCGGGCAGCTTTGCTATATCACCGTCCATGGAGAAAACCCCGTCGGTGATGACCATAATTTTATGGTACTGACCGGATTCCTTGGCCTCTTTCGCCTGCTGTCTTAAATCATTCATATCCGAATGCTTAAAGCGGATCACCTTGGCTCTCGACAGGCGGCAGCCATCAATAATTGAAGCGTGGTTCAGCTCATCTGATAAAATCGCATCATGCTGGTCCATTACCGCGGATATAGCAGCCATATTGCAGTTAAATCCCGATTGATACACGATAACGGCTTCCGTTTTTTTGAAACGGGCAAGTTTTTCTTCAAGCTCAACATGAAGATCCATCGTACCATTAATTGTTCTCACAGCTCCTGCGCCTGCCCCGTATGTCTGCGCCGCCTTAACTGAAGCATCAATCAGGCGGTAATCTGTTGCCAGGCCCAAATAGTTATTAGAAGATAAATTGATCAGGGACCGTCCGTCAATACGAATAACAGGACCATTTGCACCCTGCAGCGTGTCGATGACGTTATATAGACCTTTGGTCTTTAGATCTTCAATGTTTGAATTTAAAAATTGGTCCAATGCTTGACTTGACATTTTATTCCCTCCTCGATATACGTTTGTCCTCGTACAGGAGACGTGTTGTTATCCCGGGAAAACCTTGTTATAGAAGGAGTTATACTGATTTCAATGTAGCATCTTTTTTATTTTTTGTACACATGTGGCGGACAACAAACAAAAATATCCGCTAATATACATAGCGATTGCTTCCCCCATTCCCGGGAGCAATTGCTGAATATATAGTTCAACTGAATAGTCAGCCACTAGAACTTCACGTTTATCAGCTAAAGCTATCTGATATGTTGAGAGATTAGCTGAGAACCTAGACTAATATATGAACTTGCATTTATAAACCGATCGGTTTATACTAATACAAACGGTATAGAAAGTGAGGCGATTCATGAACAAGCCCCCATTCATGTTTCTGAGCCAAATAGCTTCTGTATAAACAAAAATATAACAACTGATGGAGGTATTTTCCATGGCTAAAGTAAACGTAGGCACTGAGAATGACCAACCAATTGAACTGTATTATGAAGATCATGGTGCGGGAAAACCAATTATTTTGATTCATGGCTGGCCTTTGAGTGGACGATCCTGGGAAAAGCAAGTTCCTGCCCTAATTGAAGCGGGCTACCGTGTTATCACATATGACCGTCGTGGATTCGGTCAGTCTTCTCAACCTTGGGATGGTTATGACTATGATTCCTTTGCTTCGGATTTGCATAAATTGATTTTGCACCTTGATCTGCATGATGCCACATTAGTCGGATTCTCCATGGGTGGCGGCGAAGTTGCACGTTATGTCGGAACCTACGGAACAGAACGCATTTCTAGAGCCGTATTTGCGGGAGCGGTTCCTCCCTATCTCTATATAACCGAAGACAATCCTCAAGGAGGATTGGATGATGCAACGATTGCAGAATTTCAAAACGGGGTAAAAGCGGATCGGCTAGCATTCCTGGATGGTTTTACAAGCAACTTTTTCGCTGCTGGAGACCGTACAGACCTTGTGAGCGAACCATTCCGTATTTATAACCGTGATATTGCAGCTCTGGCATCACCTAAAGGCACATTGGATTGTATTGCTGCCTTTGCTCTTACGGATTTCCGTCAGGATTTGGAGAAATTCAACATTCCGACACTGGTTATCCATGGCGATTCAGATGCCATCGTGCCTTTGGAGGTGAGTGGACAACGTACTCATGAATCCATCCCTGGCAGCCGTCTGGTCGTTGTCGAAGGTGGACCACACGGATTTAATGCAACCCATTCTGATCAATTTAATACAGCATTGATCGAATTTTTGCAGGGTTAAATTTAATTCCACTGATGATTTTAGCAAAAAAACAAAATGAGAGAAAAAGCAGTACGCCTCCTTTAGAGGAGGACGTCCTGCTTTCTCATTATTTCTTAAGATATGCGTATGAAGAATGAACACCCTCTTGATCATTGGTAATACACAAAAAGTGCCACTATGCCTAGGATTCATAAGATTGATGGCTGCTTGGTACGTTATGAATCTGAACCGATTCGAAATTGGTATTGAATTTGGGATGTAAACTTGCATTTATAAACCGATCGGTTTACAATAATACAAACAGTTTAGAAAGTGAGGAAAATTTAATGAATAATTTAACTCCCCCATTCACTCGAGAGACAGCAATCCAAAAAACTCGTCTGGCAGAAGACAGCTGGAATAGCCGAGACCCTCAGCGCGTCTCACTTGTATATACTGAGGATTGCTATTGGAGAAATCGGAGCGAATTTATAACAGGCCGCCAAGAAATTGTCTCTTTACTAACTAGAAAATGGGCCAAAGAACTGGACTACCGCCTGATCAAGGAACTTTGGTCATTTACGGATAACCGTATTGCAGTCAGATTCGCATATGAATGGCATGATGATAGTGGCAATTGGTTCAGATCATATGGAAACGAGAATTGGGAATTCGCTGACGATGGCTTGATGCAGCGTAGATTTGCTTCGATTAATGATATGCCAATTAAGGAAGAGGAACGAAAATTTCATTGGCCTCTCGGCACGCGCCCCGCTGAACACCCAAGCCTAAGTGAGTTAAACCTATGACTCGCACTGTTTTTGAAAAGTCTGATGTCATCCCTCTCGTTGCTGAGGTATTTCGTGAATTAGGTTATGAGGGCGCTTCTTTAAGTAAAATTACAGCCCGTACGCGTCTATCTAAAGGAAGCTTGTATTACTTCTTTCCGGGTGGAAAAGATGAGATGGCTGCTGAAATTCTTGCACATATTGATCAATGGTTTATCAAAAACATTTTTGAACCGCTTGAAAAGAATGAACCCCGGGCAGCCATTGATCATATGTGGCAAGAGGTCGATACTTATTTTCAATCTGGCCGGCGTATATGCCTTATTGGTGCATTCTCTTTGGACGAAACAAGAGATCGGTTCGCTGCTGTAATTCGGCAATATTTTATAAGATGGATTGAAGCCTTAAGCGCGGCACTAGTTCAAACAGGTATCTCTAAAGAGACTGCTGACCAAATCTCAGAGGAAACAATTTCCAGTATTCAAGGGGGATTAATTCTGAGTAGAGCACTTAATGATGAATCCTTTTTTGAACGTACGTTGACAAATCTGTCACAACGAGTCTCCACTTATATTTCTCAAAGCAACTCTGGTCACTGACACAAAAGTGTTTTTTAGTACAGCTGGCGGAATTTCTTTACCCAAAGAACAAGTGATTTTTCTTGACGATTTCATTAGCGGCTTTATGGGAGGTCAATATCATGAGCAATTTTGTGGCAGATCAATTGGGATTTGTTCGCCGTCAGGCAGTTGATTATGTGAGGAATATAAATGACTCTGCCTCGGAAATCATTCCAACAGGTTTGAAAAACAATATAAAATGGAATCTAGGCCATATGTATGTTATACATGAAAAGTTCGCTTTCCAGCTTACTGGGGAAGAAACCAAATATCCTGCTAATTTTAATAAGCTGTTTGATCCAGGAACTAAACCGTCTGACTGGAATATAGAGTCTCCAGCGTTGTCTCAAATCATCGACTTGTTAAATGAACAAATTGAAAGGGTCGAATCGGTACTTTCAAGCAAATTGAAAGAAGAAATCAATCCTCATTACAAGTCTTCTAAAGGACTTATCTTTACAAATGTAGAACAATTACTGGGTTTTCTGATTTACCATGAAGCAATGCACTTTGCAACAATTAAAAATATTAAGACCATTATTGACAGTTAGGATTAGTAAATTTGTTAAAACCAATGTTTCGCTATGAAACATTGAGTTATCTTATTACATTATTAGTAATGTCTCTTCACTAAAACGAACAAACCGACCTTAAATCCTACTAACATTGGAATAAAGTCGGTTTGTTTTTATATAACTTCATAAAAATCTTATACAGGATTTACGGGTTTGCTTATAGCCACCATTAAATAGTAAGACAATTTTGTTAGTTAGATTAAGCCAAAATGTTCTGTCAAAATCTTCACTACAACTTGCTTGAAAACGTTTAAATCATACGCAGAAAACTGCTTCCATCTTTCTGTAATTAGTTCCTTACAGGATGATCCAAGTTCCCTTCCAAATAAAGCTGAGTTTTAATGTTCATATCCGTTAGAATTTCATGGGCCAATTGAGCGGTTGTTGTTTTCCCGAAGCCTGGTATAGTTGATCAGCTGCTTTCTTCGTTTTATTGAGCTAACTGTGATATCACTTGCCATGTTCACACCTTCTGGCTACTTACCTGTTTAATGTGGATGACAAGATATGATAAAAACGTTCCTTATCTACTTCTCGAGAAATTTCCACGTTTCCATCCCGAGCTGCTCTAAAAGAAGTACCTCCCATAAACATTTCCTCATCGGTTTCAACGCGGACAAAGCCTTTTTCAAATTGACAAACATCAGGATAAAATATACAAACAGCTGCCAATGGGTCATGTAATGTCAACTTATTCGAACTTTCAAGCCAAGAATCACCAAAATCAAGTACCGATTTCATTAAATCGGATTTCGCAGGAAAAAGTTCTCCCGCCTTGGCTGCATCTAAGGTCAGTCTCTCTGTAATTTCAAGCGTAATGGCCCGGTTGATCGCCACATGGGAAGCAAAAACAATTTTGGATGCTAGCGGATCAGCCCATGAGTTCCAATTGTAACAGGCTTCCGGCAATTCCTCTTGACCAAAATATCCATTCATTATATAAAGTCCTTTTAACAGGGACGGAGCGTCGGAATAGGTGTTAAACAGCGTTGCAATATTGGTCATGTTTCCAATGCCAAGTAACACAATCTCATGGGGATTAGTCCGGATCATCTCATACATAAATGCGGGCGCATCCGATTTCTCATATTTCTCATATTTCTCATGTTCCCAGTTTGACAATGCTCTTGCCCCGTCCGGAGTTGGATATACAGGGACAGGCTGCAGTGTTGTATCCAACCCCGCAATAATTGGAATATTCCTCTTAACCGTTTTACATATTGCACTGGCAACGGCCGCCCGCTTCTCCGGTTCTCCACACACCGTTGTAATGCCAACTAAGTTACACTCTGGCTCTTTTAATAAATATGCTAGACAAATTGCATCATCAATATCTCCGCCAATATCCGTATCAAGCAGTACTTTTTCCATGTATTGAACCTCCCGTACTAAAAATTAAGTATTCTCCTTAGCGGAATAGACGGTTTAGAGATGGTATTCCTTGTCGAATAATTAAAGTGTCTGTTTGGATAGCGCCTCGAAATATTTTACAACGACCTCACGGAATTCGAGAGCAGCCCGCGAAATGTAGCGACTCCTGTGCCATAACAATGCTATCTCCCGTACCAATTCATGATTCTCTACTTTGAGATATTTGATATGTTCCCAAGAATGCCTTGCAGTACTTGGTATAAAGGCTATGCCGATTCCTGCCTCCACTAGAGAACTTAGCCTTGCAGGTTCATCGCCTTCATACACATATGTAGGTATAAATCCAGCCGATTTGCATATTGAATCCACCAGATCGCGAGTACCGTAGCCTCTTTTCACACCAACAAAACATTCATCCCTTAGCTCAGTCAAAGATATGCTGTTTCGGTCAGCAAGCCGATGCTCTTTTGGAACAGCTACAAGAATCGGGTCGATGAACATGATTTGAGTTTCAATGTCTTCCCCTCGTATAGCAGGTGAGGACAAGCAAAAATCAACCTCTCCTCTATGAAGAAGCGTAACCATTTCCTGCGTGGTGAGCATTTGCACATGAAATAAGATATCGGGTCGCTTGTTCCGAAACTCTCGAAGGATCTGCGGCAATGTGCTTGCGGTGGTCACCGCCAATTCGAGTATGTCATGTTCTGGGCTGGATAAATCACGAATCTCCTGCTTCCCTTGTTCCAATTCAAATAACGCCCTCTCTGCACGGCGATAGAATCTGCTTCCATACTCATTCAATCGCAGTTTCCTCCCTATTCGATCGAATAACGGGACTCCCAAATCCTCCTCCAAGCGTCCAATCGTTTTGCTTAGTGATGATTGGGTGACATGCAGACTTCGTGCTGCTTCGGTCATATGTTCCAAACGAGCTACCTCGAGAAAATATGTCAGTTGAAGAAGTTCCATTTTACACCCCTCACTCATTCCTTTGAGTCAATGAAATCATAACATAAAATGCATTGGAATAAATAAATGATTTCAAGTACGATGATGTCACTAATATGCAGAGTGGGGGATTGAAATGAGTATTCGCAGTAGGTGGTTGATGATTTCCGTTGGACTAGGGATTCTATTGAACCCATTGAATTCTTCAATGGTTTCAGTTGCTATTCCAAGGCTGCAAAATGTGTTCCATCTCGACTTTACAGTGGTATCCTGGATTATTTTTTCGTTCTACATTGCGAGTGCTATCGCTCAACCGATCATGGGAAAAGCCAGCGATTTATTCGGTAGGAGGAGGATATTTCTTAGCGGGCTTGTTGTATCCTTCGTTGCATCATTATTAGCCCCACTATCCCCAAACTTTGGATGGCTCATCGTGTTCCGCATTGTGCAATCCATCGGAACAAGCATGATGGTTGCGGTTGGAATGGCCATTGTGCGAATTCATATTACGGAAAAACAGGCAGCTGCACTGTCTATTTTATCCATATTTCTATCCGGAGCTGCAGCGATTGGCCCCTTTATTGGCGGGGTCATCATTCACTGGTGGGGCTGGCCTGCTATATTTTTGGTTAATATTCCTTTCGTGGTAACAAGCTTTTTATTAGCTTGGAGGCATATTCCTAAGGATGTTCCGTCTACGACATCCGTTGCTCGCAACATGTCCTTACGCAAATGGCTTGATTTGATTGATGCTTCAGGGGTTCTGCTATTCACCGTGGGTCTGGTTGCTCTGCTCGTTGCATTATTGTCCGCAAAATCATCTGGTCAAATTTCATTGAGTAACGTTATTGTCGGGCTAATTGGCTTCGTTGGACTGGGAGCTTTCGTCCGACATGAGTTAAAAGCGAAGACACCCTTTATTCCTTTACGCACATTCGCTAAATATCCTGCAATGACTTGGATCAATGTCGAATTCATGGTCGTTAATTTGCTCTTTTACTCTCTCTTTTTCGGGCTTCCGTCCTACTTGCAAATCGTACGTCATGTGAGCGAGTTCCATACAGGGATGCTCATGCTAAGCTTAGGCTTGTGCTCGCTCGTTGCTTCTCCAATGGCAGGACGATGGATCGATAAATCAGGACCCGGGCCAGCATTGCTTATGTCCGGAATGCTGATGACATTTGGGTCCGTGTGGATCGTGACACTGGATCAGACTTCACCGGTTATCAGTGTGTGTCTGGCTTTAGCTGCATTCGGTATCAGCAATGGGTTGAACAGTGTCGCTATGCAAGCGGCTTTATTCAGAATTTCACCAAAAGAAATGATAGGTGTAGCATCTGGAATATTCAATACCTCAAGATACCTGGGAACCATTCTCTCTTCTTTACTGATTAGCAGTGTAATGGGAGATAACTTCAGCTTCGAAGGATTTCGAGTACTTGGGATTATCCTCACGTTAATTGCATTGTCATTGGTTTTCATACATTGGCGGCACAAGGAAACAGGGCAGTTGCATGAGATCTAGTTGTCTGAAAGATGTAATACAATAGGTTAAATTGAACACCACCGAAATTAGCAAACTCGCAGAGCGATGAAAAGAAGTCTTTGCTGTCTTCACCATAATACTCTATAATAATTATCGCATTTTAAGATAGTGTAAGTATGACATATACCAATTTTCGAAAGGAAGAATCAACATGAGGAACAAAATTATTGCCGGCTTCCTATCAACTGCTTTACTACTTATCCCATTAGCTGCTCATGCAAATGAGGCAGTTCATCTCAATGGTAAATTAGTTGATGGTCGAGTATATATGCCTTTGAGAGCTGCGGGTGCTCAGATCGGAGCAGTAACAACTTGGAATCAGAAAACTCAAACCGCAATTGTTAATAAAGATGGAAAAGTGTTGGAAGTAAAGCTAGGGGAATTTGTTAAAATGTTTGACAATCGAGTTTACGTCCAGTTCCGAGAGTTCAACGAAACATTCTTTGAGCAAGACCATATCGTCTGGCATCCAACTGATTTGGTTGCTAGTTCAGAACACATCACTGTCGATCTCGGAACACTGGATAATGAGCAAGCCTTCAAATTGGTGGAACCTTTATTTAGCAAACACTCAGATACTAAGGAATATTTCAAGCAAGGTAAAGAGAACTTACACTACGGTCTTTCAATCGCTTACTCTGGAACTGATAAAGCATTAGTTACAGTTAGCACTGGACAGAAAGACAAGTACGGAAGATACATTAACATATACTCATACAAAGTTAATGTGAGCAGGTATAGCTCTGGTTGGAAAGTCGTTTCATACAATTACACCAAAACGGAAATTCCTGATTGGGTTTATTCTTAATAGAAGCAACGCTATAAAGACCTCTGGAGTCCTTTAAAATGTACCCTATAAGATAGACACTTTAAAAAAGGTCATCTTGTAGGGTCTTTTTGTGTATTGTCTACTTGACAAGGTTATGACAAATTTGCGCCCTTCTATGGGCTTACACCCATTCCCCTGCTCAATTGCCTACATACAATACACTAGACTAATGAACAGGAGTGATGTTATATGACATTTTTACCTCCTTTTGGACCAGGCGGAGGGTTTGGCGGACCTGGGGGACCTGGGGGTCCCGGAGGACCCGGTGGAATGCCTGGTCCTCCATCGTTCCCCGGGGGTGGAGGAGGCGGGCCTCAAGGCGTGCAAGCACCTACTGGGCCGCCCCCTTCATTCATTCCACAGCAACCCGCTTCGTTATTTGCGGTAGATCCAAGAGCCATATCCGGCTGTCTGTTTCGCTACACATATATTTGGCCAAATCGTGGTCCCGGCTTTTGGATGTACCCGGTATTTGTCGGGAGAAATTCAGTGGCTGGCTTCCGCTGGAATGGCTTCTTCTGGATGTATAGCGGCATTGATCTGCAGCAAATCAGCTCGTTTAGCTGTTTCTAGAATGAATCACCCTGTATGCGGATCAATCCTGCATACAGGGTGATTAACATTTATTTTATAAGGATAAATATCTGTTAATTACTTTGTTTTATCCGTAACCTTTTTCATGGCCTTTCTAACTTCTTGGTCAACAGATTCTTGATAAATGTCCGCATAAGTTTTGGAATCTTTAATTAGATCATCACAAAAAGCCGCTACATCACTGCCAGTAACTTCGAGCACGCTTTTCCCCAAGACCGCGCCCTCTTCAAAAAGATCGACAATTCCCGAGAGCAAACCCGTCCCGTTAGTTAGCTCAACAGGGCCGACTTTAAAGAAATATTTTTGAATCTCTTTATAAACAATCTGATAATCTTGCGGGAGTCCTTTGACACGCGCCATATGCGCTCGCCACTCTTTTTTTCCTTCAATAATATCTCGGATTTTCAAAGTACTCTCCTCCTATTTGCCTAATTTTTTAACAACATTATTATTGAGTTGCTCGCGCCACTTGTCCCGATAAGATTTTGCCCCTTCTTCGCCAGCCAGTGCAGAACAGAAGCCTTTGATATCGTCACCTAAAACCTCTTGGATACGCTGCCCCTCCGCTGCGCTTTCTTCCAAGAGGCCAAGCGCACCGTCCAAAATTGGCATAAGGTTGCGTCCGGTAAAATCGGAGTGTGACCAAAGATGGCCATTAATTTCTTTCCATGACGCTTGATAATCCGCCGGCAATTTTTTGACTCGCTCTTCAAAAGCCTTGAATTCGTTTGTCATGTCGTTTCCGGTGATTTTATCCCAAAAATTCATTGTTTTTTCTCCTTTAACTCGTTCATTTTTGATGATACGAATTCCCATTTCGCCCAAAACTTCCGCAGTTCCTCATACCCTGCTTCATTGATCGCGAAAAACTTTCGCGGAGGTCCCATTTCGGAAGGTTTCTTGGTGGTCTCCACCAGCTTGTTTTTTTCAAGCCGAATCAGGATGGTGTACACCGTTCCCTCCACAACATCTGTAAAGCCGAGTGCGTTCAGCCGCCGTGTGATTTCGTAACCGTAGGTTTCTTTGCGGCTAATAATTTCAAGTACACAGCCCTCAAGCACGCCTTTAAGCATTTCCGTTAGGTTTTCCAGCAAAATCACCCTTTACTATTCTGTATGACTGGTATGCAGTAATACTTACTACCACCACAAAGTATCACGTAGTAGAAGTTTAGTCAATAGCATTCTGTCACGGATAACACTTTTTCCTATAAACTAACGGTTGGCTTAATGGAATAAAAACAATTTTCTCCCCCATTGATACTGTTATTTTACTTCTGCTCCAAAAAAACATCACAAAAAAGGACGGTTAGCCGTCCTTTTGCTTATATCTGCTTTATGCTTTTTGTGAGGAACTTGCTTTGCTTCGATTAACTTGGGTTAACGTACCAATAACACGGATTGTAATCATTGCTGCTGTCATAAATATAAATAATGGCCCGATTAGATTCAAGTTGAAATGGTGTTCCATTGCAAAGCGGTACGCTTTTTCCCCGTTATTAGTAATTAGCTCAGTAAGAATAATGCGTAAAAAAAATACCAGAGAAAAAATCCCTATACTTTCCAAACCACTGAAAACATAGACTTGCTGGGTATTTATGTTGAAATCGACACGACCCAAAGGTATCAGAATTGTGCCAAATACGGCTATCTTGTCTCTCGCATCCATCTATAGATGGATAGCCTCCATCATGATGATTGTCAATAAAGACAAAAAAGAAGTAACCCACTCACTGATGTAGCCTTGAGTTGGGTTACTTCTCTTCTTATGCAAAATTGTATCATATTAAAACGGTATGTAAGGAACTCAACTCTGAGTTCCTTACATATTTTTTAAAGTCCAGTCCCAATCACATAGTTAACTGTGGCTTTATATACTCCTGATCGAGTACCAACCATTTGGCCCACTTGGATATTACCATCACCTTGTTTGCTTACTACCTCTAAGGTTTTAGGTACAGTGAGTTGATTTTCGATTCGATAATTATATGATCCTGACCCAAACCCCGGATCAGCACTTAGGATCGTTTTACTTGCACTACTCAATGCTATACTACCTGTGTTAGGTCCGTAGGTTGGATCTACTGATTGACCGGATACATGTGCAAGCTGTGTCGTTTGTAACGTTACCGCAGAGGCAGGCAACTTTAGAACGATTGTAGCATTAGTACCAGAAGGATCAACGAGTTGTTCACTCAGAAAATCTGTTGAAGATACTTTTAACTTCCATCCTTTTGCTTCTCCTGTATTGTCTGTCACGGAAGCGTTGCTTGAAGTCTGGCTAATCATTGTTCTATTGTAATCTAATTCTACATCATTAAATGAACCTGACGATATGTAAAATTCAAGCTCTCCTCCAATAATGCCTACTTGAGTATCTCCTGAAACCGGAACCGTGTTTGAAGTTGAATTAACTTCCACGTTATCTATAAATAACTTATAAGAGCCACCATCTTGAGTTATGATTGAATCAAATCTAATCTTGAAATTAGTAGCGCCGGCTGGTGGAGTTGCTCTCAGAATGAAGTCGGAGTATCCTACTGTTGCTGACGTTACAGGACTGCTAGTTACTTCGCCTATTAACGCATCGGCATTGTCGTAAAATACGATGGAATAGTTAAGACTTGCATCTGCTATATTTACGATTTTACTTTTAAACTTAAGCGTTAATCCTTGACCTTGTACAATAGGATAACTATCGCTAATAATTCTAAGATTATCTCCAGCGATACTAGCACCGTCTTCTGCTAGAAGTTGGGCCTGACGTCCTTCATATGGGTCCTCTCCAGTGACTGCTGCTTGTAGAGATTGCGGGGTGTTGCCTATTGTTCCGAAGGACCAATTTACTCCAGAACCGCCAGCAGCAGAATCCTCAAACCCTCCATTTTGAATTAAATTTGTAGCCGCTGTTGCTTGACCTGATCCTATTACAGAAAGTGCTAATGCTGCTGATAACAAGATGTTAGGTACCTTTTTTAACACTTTCTTCTTTCTCATCTTTTTTTCTCCTTCTTAAAAGTAATATTATTATGACAATCATTAGAAGTATAATGATTGATATAACTACAACGATCCAAATCCAGAATTCTTTAATGAATTCCCAAAATCCTAAATCATAGGCATTACCCATGTTGTCAGCTTTGTCCATAGCGTTCATCAGATCTGCAGTCGTTACTTGAAAATGATATGTATCTTTTAAAGCTGCTTTATCATACTTAATTTCATAATCTAAATGATACTTTCCAGGTGTTAGAATACTAGGAACATTAAAATCATATAGCCCCGTTGTTTTAACATACACCGAATCCATAGTGTAGGACTCTTTAAGAAGTACAATTCCATTCTTGTCTTTTAATGTTAAAATTCCTTCAGGCTTTTCAAGAATAGTACCTTTATTTATGTGTGGGACAAAAATGGTTAGTAAACCATTATTATTAATTATGTGAGTTAGCTTTCCTATTTCTATTTTGCGAGTAGATCTATCGATTTCCACATTCAATACAACTTGTAAGGGTAATTGAATATTGGAATTCGTTTGTGTGCTCATGCCGGAGGTGGCTGTTGCTTCTTCAGCAGGAGTGAATTCCTGAGTGACTATTGCGGCTATATACTGGCCAGGTTTGGTATCCTTCGGAACATTTACAGTAAATACAAATTCCTTGCTTTTGTTAGGTTTTAACTTTACTGTTTCAGGATTTTCTTTTATCCATGTTCCAAACAATGATGGAACAGTCTCTTTCAGTGGATAAGACCAACCACCTCTTAGATCTGAAAGAACATCCGTGGGATAGATTGTAAACTCTTTTTCTTTTTTACTAACATTATTGACTTTTACCCTTACTTTTACTTCGTCTCCCGGCCTAACGGACTTCATGAATCCGGAAGAACTTTGGGAGTTTTCAATAGAAGCTGTAAAGGAGCTTATGCTATTATCTGCGTACGTCCTTGTTGAATACATAATAAAAGAAACTAGAATCATCAACATTAGTATTTTAATTTTATTCATTTGACATATCTCCTAAAGCATACTGAATGAGAAGCAAATGAAGTGCAGCTACTGGTCTCTGTCAACATGTGTTTTACTCCTCATTAAGCAGCTGCCTCGTATTCTTATTTTCTTGTTGCTATACGCCACTTCGCATCTCGGAGAATAAGAAAGGGCGATTTGGTTTTAGTTATTTGTTAAAACAAACGCTCTGCTGCTGCACAGCGAAGCCTACGAGACCACTGGTAAACTTTCCATGATTGCATCCTCCTTCCTAGATTCCACAATGGGCCTCAAGTACCTTTCGTTAATTAGGGATTTGTAGTAATGTTCTTCAATAAGAAAAAATTACTAGAATAATATTATCACAAGTTTGACACTAAAACACCTGACTTTGTACACTTTTCATTAATTTTTCAAATTTAATTATAGCTAATTTAAAACAAACAACAAAAAAGTACTCTATTCAATACATAAGACAAAAGAACTATTATGTCATAAAAGCATTGATTGAACAAACATAAATAAAAGAAATTATTATGTAAAAAATCAGGTCCTTCGACAACTCCGTTCGACAAGCGACAGTGCACCGACGATTACATTGGTGCACTGAGTATCGCTATTGTCCCAGCCGAGTATGGAATATCTGTCGTCAATGAAGTCGTAGTGTCCTTTTTTAAACATCCAATGCTTTGAGTTCTAATTTTACAGGAAAGGTATACCCCATTGACTCCAACAACTTCATTGCTTCTTTATTTTGTTCATCAACCAGCGTATCAACTTCGTTTCGACCATTGTTAATGTGATACTCATATGCCTTCGTTATAAGCAGCTTAGCCAGTCCCTTATTACGCCATCTCGGAATAACGAATAATCTTTCAACGGCACCAGTCTGCCAGCACATAACGCTGCCAACAAGTTCATCGCCTTCAAATGCAGAAATCGTATGCAGCTCTGGGCCACCCATCATCCATTCCAACATATTAACACTACGGTATATGACGCCTTGATAAAATTGATTTTCCAGTTCGGTATATTTGATTCTCTCCTCTTTGGATTCCATCGGGTGAAATGTAACATGAACTCCAACAGGCGCACTGACTACAGGTATCGGTTTTTCAAGTGAACGCTTTGCTAAATAATAGGTCTGATAAGCGTGAAACCCTTTCTCTTCGTAAAATTCTCTATCCCCATAAAAGTCTTTCCACGCAACCAGTTTTGTTATTTTGTTTGGATTACGGAGCTTACGACACATATCTAAAAATACGGGGTAAAGAGCCGTTCTCAGTTCATTCATTCGATCTATTGCTAACTCATTAGTGGGCATTTCAATTTCGAATACATCATGATCATCAGCTATTCCATGTCGCAAGTATCCTACACCAATTAAATGCTCGTGCTCGTTAAATACACAACACATTCTCTGATAATCATAATCTTTATTGTACTTAAAAAATATCCAAGCTTTGTGACTTAAATCTTTCACTGTATCCTCTAATTCAGTGCAGTATGGACGAATTTGTAGTGACATTCTAATGTCCTCCTTAAAGTGTTTTTCAATCAGCAGAGTAAACCTTTGTATTAGTCCCTATCCCCTTCATAAGAAGAGTGGGAAATTATATTCTGCAGCAGACCCACTGCTTTCTCTGAAAATTCGGTTGCCCCGAACAACGTTGCCGTTTGTTCTAGGTGGGATATTATGGCTTGTATCATTTCTATATCGGATGCCGTCAATATTAGCGCGGGTAGTGCATAAGTTTTATCTTCATATTGATACCCTCGCCTTTTAGGATTGTAGATCAGTGGAGCACAAAGCGTATTGGTTAAATATTCGATATCCCTGCAGGCCTGCCGAACGGATATTTCAAAATGCTCCGACAAATGCCCGCTATTAGGGTATTTCCCGAACCGCACCTGCTCATCAAACCACAGAATTCGATGCATATTGCCCATTTTATCTCACCACACGTTCCTTTTTTCTATGTATGAAGCATCTCGTCATATTGTCTTGCGATTCTTCCCAAGCGCTCCTCTACATTGATTCGACTTTCTCTAAATATCCATTCCTGGAAGGCATCATTGTTCCAAAAGCGCCATAGCTTCATGCTGGACACATCAAACGCGCTCTGCCTTGCATTCTCTAACGATTTGAGAAAAGGACTATATAAGGGATCGGACTGCTGTCCGCTTATTTCAGCTGCTGTTCGCGATACCACCAGATTATGTTTAGCCCATTCTCTTCCCGGCTCTGTATGTGGAGAAGCAAGCTCCTGAAGAAATGCCCAGGCCAGCTGCACATCTTGGCACTGTGCGGAAATGCAGTATCCATAAACCTGGACAATGTTGCGCAGCGGTTCTGCTCCCATACGAGGAGGCATTACAACGCCAAAAGTCTCCCGCTGCTCTTGCCCCATGGGTTTGATTGTCCAGTTTGCATCGTAATACATCGCCATCTTATGGTGTACAAAGCAGGAGAACCAGGTATCCCTTCCTACATCCTCAAATGGCGTTACTTCGAGGGGGTGATACATCTCAAGGTACCTCCGAATCGCTTCAACAGTTTCAGCCGAATCCAGATAACCAGCTGCCTTCATTCCATCCTCAGATAAAAACGCGCCCCCATTGCTCCACACAAGCGGCTCCACTGGAAGAAGTCTTGGGACCAAATAAGCCCCATAGCGAATGACTTCACCATCTACGTCATAACGATTCAACATCCTGGCTTTTTTCACGAATTCGTCCCAGGTCCAATTTTCTTTGGGATAAGGAATTCCGGCTTGGTCAAAAAGAGCTTTGTTGTAGAAAACCCCTGGTACTTCCGCCATTACCGGAATGGCTCCAATTCGCCCTTGATCCTTGGTAGCCTGAAGTACCGACGGATAGAAGTCCAACAAGTTGAATGATCCATCTTCTAGCAGGGTGTTGAGTTCCAGAATGATTCCACGATCGAGAAGGCCTCCGATGCTGCTGCCATCCCACTCGATCAGATCAGGAGCACTACCACTTTGGAGACGCTGCTCAAGTATCTCTCTGGGCAGAGGTTCGATCTCAATAAACACTCCTCTATGCTTTTCCTCAAACTTTTTCTTTGCCATCTCAAGTACCTTCTGTTTTTTATCATCGCTTACGGTGACCGTTAATCTCATCTGCATATGCTCCTTTCGTTTGACTGACATAATCATACAACAACTGGTATGACACAATGTGTCATGGTAAGAAGATAGAAAATAAAATCTGGAAGAAAAATAAAACAAGCCGCTAAAATAGCGACTTTGATGGACATATGCCTGCAAATCTTCAGACACATGAAAGAAGCATGTATTCAAACAATATTGCCATCCCGATGGAGCAAAACAACCGAAGGTGTTTCAATATACGTCGGTTTGTTTTATTTTATCAACAGCTGGCTTTCCGCATGATGACAAGATGGACTAGCACATACTAAGGAACAGTTGGCTGAAGATACATAACGGAGGTTCCTTCATGGTATTTACAATCACAATGATTATCGTTGTACTATTTGCAATCTGGGGAGCTGTAGCTCCTGATCAGCTAGCGAGTGTAGCTAATTCAGCCTACAACTTCTCTATTCAGAACTTTGGCTGGTTTTATTTGCTGGCGACACTGTTCTTCCTGATCTTCGCTTTTTATCTGGCGTTTAGTCGATTTGGCGGTATCAGGCTGGGGGATGACGATGATGAACCGGAATATTCGACGATTTCCTGGCTATCCATGCTGTTTAGCGCTGGTATGGGTATTGGGCTGGTTTTCTGGGGAGTTGCTGAACCGCTATCCCACTATTTATCTGCACCGGAGGGAGCCGAACCCGGAACAACGCAAGCCGCGAGACTTTCTATGCGCTATTCCTTCTTCCACTGGGGGCTGCATCCTTGGGCTATCTATACGGTTATTGGCCTGGCCCTGGCTTACTTTCAGTTCCGGAAAGGTTACAAAGGACTGATCAGCTCCACGTTTATTCCTCTGATCGGGGAGCGTCTAGCTGCAGGCTGGCTTGGCAAGCTTATTGACATTCTGGCGGTTATCTCCACGATCTTCGGTGTTGCGACCTCGCTTGGATTGGGAGCACTTCAGATCGGTGGGGGCCTGAATTACTTATTTGGTATTCCTAATTCAACTACAATCCAGTTTGTCATTATCTGCGTTGTGACGGTACTGTATTTAATCTCCACTACCTCAGGCCTGGATAAAGGAATTAAGATTCTGAGTAACACCAACCTGGTAATTGCTGTGTTGTTGATGCTGTTTGTATTGGTGACGGGTCCGACTACGTTTATATTCGATACATTCACGACAACCTTGGGC
Organism: Paenibacillus sp. JGP012; assembly: GCF_014203995.1. Classification (NCBI taxonomy): domain Bacteria; kingdom Bacillati; phylum Bacillota; class Bacilli; order Caryophanales; family Paenibacillaceae; genus Paenibacillus; species Paenibacillus sp. JGP012. The sequence continues at coordinate 69,250 of NZ_JACHKG010000028.1, forward strand.
AGTTACATGCAAAATATTATTAATATGAGTTTGAGACTGACGCCGTTCTCAAGAGAAACCTGGATTGGAGTATGGACTTTATTTTACTGGGCATGGTGGATCGCGTGGGCTCCATTTGTCGGTACCTTTATTGCGAGGGTATCCAAAGGAAGAACGGTAAAGGAGTTTGTAATTTACGTCATGCTTATTCCAAGCCTTTTTGGGTTCATGTGGTTCTCGGTATTTGGCGGAACAGGACTTCACCTGGAATTGTTCGATGCGGTTCATCTGGCGGAGGCCGTCAAGAAAGATACGACAACGGCTTTATTCCTAATGCTGGAGCAGCTGCCTTTGGGCACAATCGTAGCGTTCATAGCCACACTTCTGATTATGACCTTCTTTATTACGTCGGCTGATTCGGCTACTTTTGTGTTGGGCATGCTGACTTCAGACGGCAAGCTTGACCCGAGTACTAAAGTAAAATTAACCTGGGGCATCATGCAATCTGCCATTGCAGTCGTACTATTAATCAGCGGGGGATTGAGTGCCCTGCAGACCGCGTCCATTGTGGCAGCACTGCCATTCGCTGTGGTTCTTATCGGTATGTGTGTATCATTACTCAAGGCTTTGCAGGCTGAAGACCGAGAACGTCGTCAGAAGGAAAAGCGGCAGCGCCAAAAGTTGAGACAACTGCTTGAGGAGCAAGAAAACGCGTAGCAAGCTTTTACAAAAAAATTGTACCAACCAAAAAAAGTCGCTATTATAGCGACTTTTCGTATTATTAGGTCAGCCAGAAATTTTCTGGTTGGCCTATTTTTATGGGTGTTTTACGATGGTGGTAGCCGGGAGAACGAGGGCGGCTTAGGGACAAAGAACCCGTACAAAAAACTGTTCTCTCACTACCTTCCAACGAC
>NZ_JACHKG010000029.1:0-69024 GCF_014203995.1 Paenibacillus sp. JGP012
GTAATGGTGGGTGGTACTTCCATTGTACAAGGAAACATATGACGGTCTCTATTTTTTTTACAAATTATTACTCCGAATTTTGGCAAGTACAGTTATATAGATGCTGACGGAAAATATGCTGTACACGCTGCAAGCTGAATGATATATTGATAACAATTCGTTAAGAAACTTAACTAACTATAAAAGGAGGTGATATGATGGCTGGCACACCGCAATATATCCGCAATCTGAATGAAAATTTGATTATGGATGCCTTGATTAATCAAGGTGCCATGTCAAGAGCGGATATCAGCCGTCAGACAGGACTTAGCAAACCAACCGTGTCATCCGCAGTAGAGCATCTGATTGAACGCAACCTGGTCAAGGAAACAGGTCGTGCGGATAACGCCCAAGGTCGCAAGGCAACGCTGATTCAATTTAACGAGACGGCGTATTATGTCTGCGGTGTTGATATCGGGGCCACGCGAATTCGGGTTGCTTTGGCAGACCTGAACGGGCAGATCGTAGCTTATGCTGCCTATCCGCCAATTATACGAGATATGCATCAGGAACAGGAATCAAAGGAATCAAAGGAATCACAGCAATCGAATGGATCACAGGTATCGAATGAATCATCTGAACGGTCTGTGCTGCTGCTGTTACATGGCTATGTAAACCAGATGCTGCAGAAGAGCGGGCTGGAGTGGAGCAATATTCGTTGCATCGGATTCGGGATTCCGGGCGTTGTCCTGCCCGGGTCAGGCAAAATCAGGCGTATTGTTGAACCACTCACAGGAATGGAGAGCGCGTTCTCTCGGGATGCGCTAGCTCGTGCTTTTCCGTGTGATGTCATTCTCGACAATGATGTGAATCTGGCTGCGCTTGGCGAGTACCGAAGCGGTGCTGCGGTGGATTCCCCATTGTTTGTTTTTTTCTCCATTGGCGCAGGAACAGGAGCCGGCATTATGGTTCAGGGTCAATTACTGCACGGATTGGGCGGAATGACTGGTGAAGTGGCCGAGATGCTGCTGGAGAATGGAAGCCGGCTCGAAGATGTGCTGTCTGCTGACGGACTTCTACATCTGGCGAAGCTTCAAGGATTGGCTCTGGGATTGAAGAATTCGAATGAATTGAAGGATTCGAATGAAGTGAAAGAATCGAATGAAGTGAAAGAATCGAATGAAGTGAAAGAATCGAATGAAGTGAAAAATCCGAATCATTCAGATGCCTTTCCTTTCAGTGCAGAAGGAGTTACAGGTGACAATACAGATGAGATCGCAGATGGGATGCAGACTCTGACTCCCGAGATGATTTTCGAAGCTGCACGCAGCGGAGAGGCTCAGGCCATAAGCGTTATCAAGCAGTACAGCCGGATGATTGCTCTGGCGCTGCGTCAGATCAGCACGGTGCTTGCTCCTGAACTAATCGTGCTGGGCGGCGGCATTGGCGGGAACGGTGATGTGTTATTGCCCCTATTAAAGCAGATCGCTGCCGAGCAATTTCCGGTGAAGCCGCAGCTGATCTGTTCCGCTCTCGAGGAACGGGCCGTAGTTACAGGTGCTGTACAGGTTGCATTGCAGCGAACCTTGCTGAATCTCCAGCAAGGAGAATCAGAAGAATAGATCATGGTGTTACATCAAACAAGGAGGACATTTTATGAGTGAAACGGTTCAAGGTGAGGTGCGGGAGAAGGCTTCCTGGGTCGCTGGCATTGACATTGGCGGTACCAAAATATTGATGTTATTATGCACCCGAAATGGGGATGGGCAAGTTCACGAATGCAGATTACCGACACAAGCCGCTGATCAGCCCGAATCCTTTTTTCGCTGGCTGTTTGCCGAATTAAAAGCATTTTGCGAGGAATCAGGGTGTCAGTGGCAGCAGCTGGCTGGTGTAGGACTGGGATTCCCTGGTGTTATCCTGCAGGATGAGGGAATATTGCGAAATGCGCCTGCCTTCCAGTGGCCTGAAGAAGATATCCGGCCGATCATTGCCCGGTTTTACAGCGGAAATATCGTTCTGGATAATGATGTCAATATGGCAGCGATGGGAGAAGTGGATCAGGGTGCGGCTCGTGGACATCGCCATAGTGTCATGGTCACAGTGGGCACGGGCATCGGCGCTGCTCTGGTGCTTAACGGAGAATTATACAGTGGGCAGCACGGAGCCGCGGGTGAGATCGGACATTTTGTTGCAGGTGATGAAGGGCTTGACCCTGGATATGCAGCAGATGCAGATGCGTTCGGGGTGTTTGAGCAGGTCACGTCAGGCACGGGCATTACCGAGCGGGCAAGGAACTATTTTACAGCTGGAAAAGGGAGTGAGCTTTCCTTGATCTGGAGCCTTGCCGGAGGGCAAGCAGAGCAGATTGAATCAAGGCATGTATTCAAAGCCGCGGAATCAGGTGATGTGGCTGCACTTGAAATTCTGGATCTGCCCCTGCGTTATATGGCCAGAGGGCTCGCTAATATTACGGCGCTGCTTAACCCATCGATCATCGTGCTGGGCGGGGGCGTTGCCGCATCCAATCCAACCTATTATCTCAACGAGGTTCAGACCCGGTTGAAGCGTTATGTCGTACTTCCGGTACAGATTGTTATTGCCGAGCTTGGCAATAAAGCAGGAGCTATCGGAGCGCTGGCATCCATCAGACGTAACCTTCAACGTACGGATCGGTAGAACCAATACACAGAGACTAAAGTAAAAAAGGATGGAGATCCGGATGAGAGATAGACATATGATGGCTGATACAAAAAATAGAACAGCCGATTCTTCTTCAGAAGCAAGACGTGTGTTAATTAAACTGCAGGGCTTGTACCTGTTTATGGGACTTGCGGGAGGTATTTTTAACCCTTACATTAACCCCATATTGGTTGCACAGGGTTTTTCAAGTAAAGATACCGGATTTATAATGGCTTTCGGTACATTAATATCCATCATTCTCCAGCCTGTATGGGGAATTCTGGTGGATAAATTCAAGAAAACACGCCTGGTGCTTGTGATTAGCCTGATGGTTCCGGCGCTGCTGGCGTATTTTTATAATATTCAGGTGTACATTATATTAATTTTGATTTATACTTTATGCACTATATTTCAAGTGACACAGATACCTGTAGCTGATTCCTACGCGGTAACAGCAGCAAGAGCGGCGAACACCTCTTATGGCATGATTCGGCTCTTCGGAAGCCTGGGGACAGGACTTGGCGGATTCGCTGCAGGGATGTATCTTTCCCAGTTTTCCATTCATATGTTATGGCTGCCATTCCTCTTCTTTAACATGTTGAGCGCATTACTGGCGGGCACACTCCCCAAGCAGACGGGCATCTCCTCGTCCTCGGTAACCTTCTCCGTAGGTTTGGCAAGATTGCTTCGAAATCGTACGTTCCTTCTCTTTCTCACCGGTTGTTTTCTGGTGAATCAAACGCTGACGGCGTTTAACTCCTTTTTCGTTATTTCGTTTCAGATGGCTGGCGGCTCTGTCGCTCTGACAGGTACAGCGCTTTTGCTTGCATCGATCACAAACGTTCCATCCATGCTGGCGGCTGCTTACGTGCTTCGCAAGTGGGGGCACGAGCGAACCATGCTGCTTGCGGCAGGGGCATATATGCTGCGCTGGGGAATTCAGTGGCTCTGGCCTACCCCGGAAGTAATGCTCGGTGTTCAGGTGTTACATGGATTGTCCTTTGGATTTTTCTATATTGCGGCGGTGGAATACGTGGCTTCCGTGACAGGGCGTGAGATGCAGGCGACAGGCCAGAGCTTGTTTAACATGGTGTTTGCCGGACTTGGCGGCATTGTGGGCAATATGCTGAACGGGTACCTGCTGGATACGGGCGGACCCTCCGTGATGTATTTGTCTTGTACAATCAGTGCCGCATTGGGTGTAGTCATTTTATATATCGTCAGCAGACAAGCCAGAGAGCAGAGAAGGGCTTACTCATTGGAATAGCCGTATTGAAGGAGATATTCTGTTATCGGAGTGGATGATGTAAAATCTTTAGTTCAAATTATATAGATTTGATAGGAAGGAGCTGAGGCCCATGAAGGTGAATCTGAAGCGGAGCTGGCACACCAAGTTGATTTATTCGTATTTTCCCCTCTTTCTGCTTACGATCTCCATTCTGATTTTTCTCTCCTTCCTGATTGTGAACGAACTGTCACGGAATGAAACCAAGAAAGCGGATATGATCTCCACACGTTATATTGTAAGTACTCTGGAGCGTTCATTGGGTGATATTGAGATGAGACTGCTCGATGATATCGGCACCAACAAAATGTACAGTCGGTTTCTCGAAGCCAAAGAAGGACAGCTATCCAGTGCGTTTCTCTATGATGCGGCGAGTGGTTTGGGACGAATGTTGGATCAGCAGGGCACGGTGCAGTCCATTTATCTGTATCGGCTCGCAGATTCCCGTATTCTGACGCCCAGAGGTATGGTGAATCTGGAGGAATTCGAAGACCGGGCTTATATTGAGCAGGCTTTGAAAAACAGACAAAATCTGGGCTGGAATCAGCCCAGATCCTATAAAGAGCGTTCCTTTGATGTGCCTTCACAGGTCATCAGCATGAACAAATGGCTGCCGCTTCCTTGGGGCGGGGAGGGCCTGCTTGTCATATCCATCCGGGTATATGCGTTGGAGAGACAGATCGACAATATGACGGATGCCAATCTTTCCTTTTTGCAGGTGAAGGACAGTCATAACCAGCTTGTCTATTCGGCTCATCAGATTGCCTCAGGCGATGGAAATATACTGAATCGTGTACAGTCAGAGAAGCTGGGACTTAACTTCGAAAGCGGCATTCAGACGGGACATTTATATTCATGGGTGTCGCTTGTTTCGTATGTATGGATTGGTATTGGTATTCTGACGATTGCAGGTGCCGTTGCGGGTCTGATCTATATTACACGACGAAATGTGCGGCCTATTCAGCTCATGATGAATCGCATTCAGGAGCTGCAGCCTCGTGTACAAGAGGAGGAGGCGGCACCGTCTGTCAAAGATGAGCTGGCCTTGATTGACCGGGCACTTGAACATCTCATCGCTCAAACGGTGGACTATGAGAAGCAGCATCATGAGAATCTGCTCATTCATCGCAGGCAGCTGCTGGTGGATCTGATGGAAGGGGAGCGTATGGATTCATTCCGTCAGCGTCTTCGTCATTTGCTTCCGTTGGAGGAGCGATTTCTGGAGCCGAAAAGCGCAGCGGTGCTGGTGGCAGAGATGAATGGAACAGATCTGCCCGGCAATCAGAATATTTTGAAAATGGCGTTAATGAATGTATTCAAGGAACTGGTGCAGAGGGAGAACGGGCTCGGCGCGTGGGCAGAATGGTTCGGTTATCGTCGTCTCATCATTGTGGTGGCTTCGGATGAAAAGGAAGGACTCAGCCGCGAGCTGCTGATCGAATTGTCCAAACAGATGCATATGTGGATCGCTGAGCATTTCCGCATTCGGTTTACGTTTGGCATCGGACAAACGGTCAGTGGATGGGAAGATATTGTCCGATCTTATGCGAGTGCTGATGCGGGATTGCAGCACCGGCTGACACTCGGTCAGGATGCGATTGTACTTAGTGAGCAATTGCCTGATCAGCCCGAGCTGCATTCCTACAAATATCTTCAGATGCTTGCAGACATCGTTCGTGAATTCAGATTGACCGGAGATGAATGGCGAACGCAGCTGGATCAGATGTTTATTGCGTTCAGCGAGGATCAGATGAATGACAAGGATATTCGTATGCTTGTTCAGTCGCTTATTCAGATGTTAGCACGTGAATTCGGCGAGCTCTCTGAACGTTTGCAGCATCAGTTCGAGGAATCCACTCTGGCAAGGCTTCGTGCACAAATTCAGGAAGCCGACACACTCGAGCGCATCCGTGAGATTTTGCTGGAGTGGCTGAAGGAGGTCTATCGCAATTACGTAGCGGTGAACGAAACCAAGAGTCATCGTGCGATGATCAATGAACTTCGCGTATATATCGAAGAACACTTCGATGATCCGGACCTTTCACTGAAACATCTGAGTGATCGATTCCAGATATCGGGTAAATACGCAAGTTATCTCTTCAAGGAAGAGTTCGATATGAAGTTTGTTGACTTTCTGGTGAAGCTGAGAGTAGAAAAGGCCTGCCGAATGCTGGCCACATCCGATACAGCGATTCAGGATATTGCCCAGCAGGTCGGTTATGCGAATGCAATCTCTTTTGGCAGAGTGTTTAAACGTGTCATGAATGTGACACCGGGAGATTATCGGAAGCAGTTTGGCAGACCGGAAGAGAAATAAACGTTGAGCATGAACATTTGTGAGTTGAAACTAGGGCGTGTCTGAAAACTCTGAAGAAAGCAGATTTTGCCGAATTTTCGTTCCAAGCAAGGAAGTTTCTCGCAGGCGTGCCGGGGCACGTCAAGGGAAAGTGACGTAGCAGGGGGCGAAAAGGGGGTAAAAGATGCACTTCAGCAGGTTTCAAGACACGCCCTGGAACTGAAGTCTCCTATGAAAGCATAAGGTGTATTCCTGCTGCTTAACATAGGAGATTTTTTGTCATGAAGAGATCGAAATGTATTCAGGAATATCGTGCTGTGATAAATCCGTAATAATGATCATTATGAACGGAATCGACCACCAATAGCGTGGTCTTTTTTATTTTATGGGGAGAGGATCATCGGGAAAATGGATTAACACTGTCGTTGTTTGTCGATCCGAGGACAGATTACCATTGAAAAACAGTGAAAACAATCAAAATATATGTTAGTTTATATAACATTGATGGGTTGAAAACAGTTTATCAACGGGAAAATGGTTTATAAGTTCGTTTTTTTGACGTAAAATCAACGTTCCATTCGTTTTGAAAATAGTTTATTGTCGGTTTTCAGAAAACAATGTAATAATTAGTGACATTCACAGGTGCAGCAGCATGGGCAACCATAACGGAGTGGCGATCATGTGAATCATTCAGAAGGTGTACGAAAGGGGAAAGGTCAAATGAGATTATTTCAAAGACGCAAGACAGGTAAGGCAAGTTCGGTTCTCGCAGTGGTAACAGCGTTCACTCTATTATTATCTGCGTGTTCATCGGGGAGTGATTCAGCAGCTTCATCATCCGGTGGAGCGGGTGCGGGGAACAGAACAACTTTGAAAGTAGAAATTTTTGACCGGGGCAATACACCGGCAGGCTACACCATCTCGGACAGCTATCTGACTCGCTTCATTCAGAAGCAGTTTGGTGATCCCAACAACATTGATGTTCAATTTGTACCGGTGCCACGCTCGGAAGAAGTGCAGAAGCTCAATGTACTGATGGCAAGTGGCTCAGAGGTGCCTGATATCGTCTTTACCTATGATTCAGGTACATTCAACCGCTACGCTGAACAAGGAGGTCTGACCGAACTGACCGACCTCATTAATAAAGACGGCACAAACCTGAAAAAGCTGCTGGGTGATCAAACGCTGGCATACGGTCAGTATGACGGACAGCAGCTTGCCATTCCTGGCAAACGTCTGGTGCTGGGGAAATATGCTTCATATGTACGGCAGGACTGGCTCGATGCTCTTGGCTTGCCGGTACCACAAACGGCTGAAGAGTTGCACACAACATTGAAAGCATTCAAAGAGAAAGACCCCGGCAAGGTGGGTTCAGCGCTCATTCCAATGGGCATGTCCATTGCTCCTGCACAATATGAGCCGTTGATCTGGTCTTTCATTCAGCCGCTGACGGAAGAGCAAAGATACACACTGACACAGCAGCTTGGTTCCAATGACTATCCCACACTTTTGCCTGGGTTCAAGGATGCTCTGAAATACATGAACACCTTGTATAACGAGGGATTAATGAGTAAGGACTTTGGACTGGATAAAGACAAGAAAAAGCTGTGGGAAGACGTCTCTAACGGCAAAGTCGGTTTCTATACGGAAGATGCAGGTGAGATTTATATTTCCGGTACGTATAAAAACTTGCAAACGAACAAGCCGGGTGCTGTCATGACACCGATTGATGCGTTCAAAAACTCCGAAGGCAAATTCGCCAAACCGGCTTATGCTCCAAATGCCATGTATGTCATGATTCCGAAGACCAGCAAAAACGCTGAAGCAGCGATGAAATATCTGGACTGGATGGCATCTGGAAACAATCTGTTTGACCTGCAATTCGGCGTAAAGGACGAAAACTATGAACTGGTGGACGGTGTACCTCAGATCAAAGAGGATGCTTCTCCTGAAATTGCCGGACGAATCTACAACTCTGGTGACATCGCTATTATCGTGAACGGTAAATACGTTGGTGATGACAAGAAAAATGAAGAGGCATATGTCGTTCAGGTTGAATCGAAATACCGGGATGATATGCGTAAATCGGTAGCGATCTCGAATACAGATACAATTCAGCCTGTGCGTTTCTCCAAACCTATTGAAGCCGAGGCGCGTTATGGCAACGGTTTGCAGGACAAATTCATGGAGTTCATTGTGAAAACAACGATCTCCAAGCCGTCTGATTTTGAAGCAGTCTATGACAGCATGATGAAGGATTATATGGCAAGCGGAGGTCAAGCCATCCTCGATGAGCGTACAGAAGCTTACAAAGCAATGAAGTAAGCCGAACTGAAAGCCGCTGCATGAGTGTACAGCATAGAACAGGATTTCATGGGGGCGATGTATGGGTCGTCCTCCATGGTACATCCTGCATGACTTGGGGGGAACATTTATGAAGACGAGCACCTATTTCCGCAGAAACTGGCAAATGTATGCTTTGCTCGTGCTGCCAATGATCTATTTCATCATTTTCAAGTATGGTCCGATGTATGGTGTACAGATTGCGTTTAAGGATTTTAACTTCTTCCAGGGTATCTCCGGCAGCAAGTGGATCGGGTTCGATGCCTTCAAAGAAGTGTTCGAAAATCAAGGGTTCTACACGGCACTGCGCAACACCATCGTTCTGAATTTCCTAGATTTGCTTGTATCGTTTCCGGCACCACTGATTCTGGCAATCCTGCTTTTTGAATTACGAGTGGCCTGGTTTAAAAAGATGGCACAGACGCTGCTGTACATTCCGCATTTTATCTCATGGGTCATCATTGGCGGGATCGTGTTACAGGTGTTCGGCACACAGTCTGGCTTCATTAACAATATGTTAATGAGCATCGGGCTTGATCCGCTTCCATTCCTCACGGATAAAAACTATTGGCTCTTCACATATCTTGCTGTAGGGGTGTGGCAAAGTGCAGGCTGGGGCACCATTCTCTATCTGGCGTCTCTTACGGGTATCAACCGCGAGCTGTACGAAGCTGCCGAGGTGGATGGAGCAAGTCGCTTGCGCAGAATCTGGCACATCTCTCTGCCAGGCATGAAAACAACAATTGTTACCTTGCTGATCATCAATGTCGGCAATATGATCTCCATTAGCTTCGACCGTCCATTCATTATCGGCAACGTAGCTGTACGTGAATATTCGGATGTTCTCAGTACATTTGTATACCGTATGGGTTTGCAATCCGGTCAAGTGACGCTGGCAACCGCAGTAGGGTTATTCCAGGCTGTTGTTGGACTGATCTTCATCCTTGGCGCGAACTATGCATCGAAAAAATTAACAGACGAGAGCATTATGTAACGGACGGAATGCTTGTTCAACACGGAGTTCATCTATGATCTGTAAGGAGTGAGTGAGATGTCGGAAAACACGGCGAATCGAATATTCAACACGGTAAATGTCATTCTGATTGTAGTTGCAATGGTGCTGTGCCTTGCACCGTTTATCCATATCATTTCCATCTCGTTAAGCTCGAACCGGGCGATCGGTTCGGGAGAGGTCTCCTTTTTCCCGAAAGAGATTACCTGGGAGGCCTACGGCAAAGTATTTGGTGATGGTTCCATGATTCGATCCCTGTTCTATACCATCTGGCTGACCGTTCTTAGCACGGTGCTGAGTATGGTTATGACGATTGCGGCAGCATATCCTCTTGCCAAAAGCAGTCTTAGAGGGCGCAAATGGTTTATGATGGTGATCGTGGTTACGATGTTTTTCAGCGGAGGTATTATTCCGGAGTATATTTTGATCAAAAACTTGCATCTGCTCGACAGCACATGGGGATTGATTCTGCCCGGACTGATCAGCCCGTTTTATATGATTATTCTGATCACCTTCTTCCGCGGAATTCCCGAAAGTTTGGAGGAGGCTGCGGATATTGACGGCAGTACACAGATTGGCACGTTAATTCGAATTATATTGCCGCTGTCACTCCCGGTGATGGCAACGCTCAGCCTGTTCTACGCCGTTGGCCGCTGGAATGGATTCCAGGATGCGTTAATGTATATTACCAAACCGGAGTTGTATCCGTTACAATTGAAGTTATATCAGATGATACAGCAGAATCAGATCACAGAGCTGATGCAAAATGAAGGCATTGGCGCAGTACATGTGTTGCCTGAAAGCTTGAAAGCAGCCAGTGTTATATTCTCGACGTTGCCGATCCTGCTTGTATACCCTTGGCTGCAGCGGTTCTTTATTAGCGGTGTGATGGTAGGTGCTGTAAAAGGTTAACGTCTCAGGAGGTCTTATCGCATGACACAACCTATGGTAAAGCAAATGTCAAATGAACAGCAGTATCTTGTACACCAGTCTATGGTGATGATGGATCGCTTGTATGATGAAGAGCTTGGCTTGCTCCGAAGCGCTGAAGAGCATGCAGCGGAGCACGAGACACGAGGCAGTGCGCATTATGCACTCGGCTTGCTGATTCGTCAGGAGCCTGGTGATGTGGAGCGAGCGGCTCGGGTGCTGGATAAGGTGCTGGATTATCAATATGATGCGCCGGAAGAAATCTATCATGGAACCTTCATGACCCAGTCGAATGATGCGCATCCACCCGCGGGTCATTATGCATGGAAATCATTTGCGCCAGGCACGGCATATTTCCTGGAACGCACCTTTGAGAAGGTGTCTGCGCAGTTTATTCATAATCTGCAGCAAGAGCATGATGTATTAAAGGAAGGTGCGGATGCCAAGCGGTTAAAGCAGCTGTTCCACGAAGCGGTTAACGCTATATTGCCACCCGTCTGGATCAGTTATGATCCTAACTGGAGGGAGTTTATCGCATGTGTCTGTGCGATTGCCACAGCGGAGTTTCTGGAGCTGCTGCCAGCTCCTCTTGTCCGGCGAATGGATGAGGCAATGCAGCGAGCTGTTCTAGGGTCCGTGGAACGCAGACTGTCCGATGTGATTCCGATGAACACCAACATTGAGTTGATGCATATTTTTATTACCCATTATTATGGTCATCGGTTCAAGCGGGCGGACTGGATTCGGCATGCGGAGGAGCAGGCCGAAGGGCTGCTGAAGGAATTTGATCAATATGACGGTACGTTTGCGGAGTTTAATACAACCACCTATTACGGGGTTGATCTTGCTGTGCTGGGAATGTTCAGAAGGTATGCGCTCACGGGACAGATGAAACAATTTGCTCATCGGATTGAGCATGGACTTTGGAACAATATTGCCCTGTATTACAATGCAAATCTGGAAAATCTGTCAGGCCCGTTCGCGCGGGCATACGATATGGAGATGCGGGAGCACAGCTCCATCGGAGTATTTCTTTATCTTTTGCTTGGAGAGGGATACGAGTATTTAACGGGTATAAACTGTGAGTCCGGGCATGACCCGATGATTGCACTGCTCGGCATTGATGTGCCAACTGAGGCTGTACCTTATTTCAAAGCACATCAGGGTGATCGTTTGGTGCAGAAACAGTTTCTGGAGCTGTGCGAGCGTAATGATCCCAAAGCGAATCGTAATCTGTGCACGGCTTCGGCCTGGATCGGCGAGAAACGAATGATGGGTGCAATGTCGGGCAGCCGCAATACCAACGGCCAGATGCATCCGGCAACCATTCATTGGCAGACAGAGGCGGGAGAGCGGTATTATCTGCGTCTGGTGCGCCGTGAGACCGGCGGGGACTGGAACAGTCATCTGCGGGGCATTACCTTTGAAGCTGAGGTGACCCCGGAATCGTTGTCTATTGATGTGCAGCTGGATACTGCGGATGAGATCGAGGTTTATTTTGAGATCAAGGGGCCGGCCCTTCGCCTTCAGCAGCTACAGCCAGAGCGCTGGAATCTTCCGGGACTGACCTGCTCGGTAAAGGCCGAAGCACCTGATCCTACAGTCCTGATGTATACCGATTATGCGGAGATTATATATCGTTATGTTCCGGGTGTGAGCGAGAATCGGATGAGATTTGAACTCGGAATTGGTGAATAAAGAGATTAAGAGACTATGACAGGGCAGCGGAACGGAAGGAGGCAGAAAGAGTGCAGTATACAGATAAAAAGGAGTACTCATTCTCGACATGCTGGAATATCAAGCGGCATACGACGGGACAGGGCATGATCGAAGAAATTTTGTCAATTGGATTCAAACAGGTGGAGCTAAACTACAATGTAACTGACGAGCTATTACAGACGATTGAACCGATGATTGAACGCGGGCAAGTTGGCATATCGAGTGTGCATAACACATTTCCGCATGTAGCTGACCCGGATTACGGCACAGACTCGGTACTGCTTGGATTCGACGATGAGCCGCGGCGCAAGCGGGCGATTGAACTGCTGCTGCGTTCTGCCGAATATGCTCATCGCTATGGTGCGAAGGCGGTTGTTGTTCATCCGGGCGAGGTGCCCTTCACGTACAACATTGATGAAGCCTTGAAAAAAATCTATCATGACGAGGGCAAAGATTCACCGGCCTATCATGCATTGTGGCAGGAGATGCTGGAAAAGCGTGAGGCGGGGAGTCAACGCTATCTCAAGCGGATTCAGGAGAGTCTGGAAGAGGTATGTAATGTGTCGGAGCAGCGCGGATACGGTGTGAGCTTTGGCATCGAAACCCGTTCCCGCTGTTATCAGATGCCTACACTTCAGGAAGCAGGGACGATTATTGGTCAAATGAAGGGGGCTCCCCTTGGACTGTGGTACGATATCGGCCATGGCATGATGATGGACCGAATGGGGCTCTATGACAATGTACGCGAGGCCAATGCGCTGATCGATCACGTTGTAGGTGTGCACATTCATGAAACAGTTGGTTTGTCCGATCACTGGTGTCCTTATATTCATAGCAAAGATATGAACTTTTTTGATTCATTTCTGGATATTATCGACCGATCTCCTGTGAAGGTGTATGAGCTGAAAGCTGCCTGCACACCTGGGGAGATTGATGAAAGTCACAACCTCATTGTAACTCGCATTGCCGAACGTCAGGAGGCGAGGCAGAAAGCGGAATGAGGGTGAAGGCTGCATAATGTGAGTAGAAAAGAAAAGCAAATGGAGAGTAAGAAAAGAAAAGTAAATAAATAGTAAGAGAAGAAAAGTAAATAGATAGTAAGAAGTAGAGAGTCATAGTATAGCTATAAGTCCGTGTGTGAGATGAGCCGGAGGTAGAACGGGATCGGTATCGTCATCCTAGCAGGTTGGAAGAAACGGGTCCTTTTCTATCGCAACTTCTCACTGACTTTATTAGCGTTTCGAAGACCATTTCGCCAACAACGACTTGAATTTGAGCCGCTCGAATTATTTGCAAGCTACAGACCTCGCCTCCGAATTCTAACGATCCCCAGAAGGCTTATTTACAGCATATTCACGAAAATGAAAACCTAACGATTCTCAGAGACCTTATTTCGATGTCAAAGTAACTTTCTGAGCGATTTCGGCCTGTTTTTGAGGAATAGCGTCATTTGAATTCGTTAGAATTTTAAATGTACCCAAAAGGCTGAAATAAGGTTTCTCTGAATCGTTACAGCTTGAGACAGCGCCAAAGCATCTAAAATTAAGACTCCCGCATCGCGCCAGCATGTCCCGTAGAGGCGTATATCACACGACTTATCGTCACAGACTCACTGCTGTATCACACAACGACGTTACAAGAACGAATCTCCCATCTAACTCCTCTGCTAACATCTAACCTACTAACCTACCTGTTTACGTTACTTCCCCCTGCATACTCGCAAAACAACACATGGAGCTTCCTCCGACATCCGAATTTATACCAGCATACCCCTTCTAATATGCATCTCTGTTTAATAAAGGAACCCCGTACTTTACTTATACATCCGCCGTTCCAGTTCAGCAAAGGCGATGGCAGAATCGTCGCTGGAATTGTCGATATATGCTACTGCCTCAGCAGGAAGCGGCCAGGCTACGTTTTTTCGAGCAAGAGATGCGCGGAACGCTTCCCAATTTGCCAGCTTCCATGCATCTAGTGGAGATTGTCTTCCGGCAATGCGCTGATGATAGAGCGCTTCGTCCCGCAAATAGATGTATGCAACCCGAACGTCGGTATCATCCAGTGAGCGCCCGATCCGTGCCAGTTCCTGCCCGATCCAATCGGGATTCTCAATCTCTTTGGTGAAGGGGCCGATCACCAGAGTATCAATGTCAAGCTGCACGTTATCCAAAGCTGCGTCCATCGTAATTCGATATCCGAGGTCGCGGCATAGCTGTTTGTACTCAGGTGAGTCGCGGTCTGACGGGTCAAGCCCCTGTAATGTCATAATGGCTTCAGCGGCAGGGCGAAGCAGAATATCCATATCGAGAAAGGCGGCTTTATACTTGCGGGAAAGCGCTTTGGCAAGAGTGGTTTTGCCGCTTCCCGCACCGCCGAGGAAGAAAATCAGTTTACTTTTGCTCATGAGCGCGTGTCTCCTTCATTAAGGATATCAATCAAGAAATACTCTATCGCTATAGATGATTGATCAAATGAAAACAAGATATGAGTAGTATTCTATCATAAATAGCTCAAACAAGGACTGGACATAAAAGGAATAAAAAGGTAATATAACACCTAGATTAACTATGCATAGATTTCCGATGTATAAACATATGAAGGAGGCCTACGTTTGCAGATCAATAAACAGATGATTAAAGGAAGTACAGAAACGTTAATATTAACGCTGCTTCATACCCAGCCCATGTATGGTTATGAATTGATTAAAGAGCTGCATCGCCAGTCAGAAGGCGTGTTCAGTCTTAAGGAAGGTACATTGTATCCGATACTCCATGCGATGGAGATTGAAGGATGGGTAGGGGCCTATTGGGCTGAAGTAGACGGTCGAAAGCGGAAATATTACTCTATTCGGGAGCAAGGGATACAGGCATTGCAGCACAAAAAAGCAGAATGGTCTTTATTTCGTGGTGCTGTAGACCGTGTACTTGGGAAGGGAGGTTTGACCTGATGAATAGGAAAGCTGAGAATGGACGGAAGGAACACAAAGAAGGTCAGGGACAGAAAGTGACGATTGAGAAGTTTGACATCTATCTGGATCAAATCTGTGGACTAGTCAAAGCACGTGAAGTACATAACGATCTGCGTGAAGAGCTGGGAAACCATTTACATGAGATCATATGTGATAAGGAACAGGAAGGTTATAGTCCAGACCAAGCGGCGGCGTATGCGATCGAACAGATGGGTGATCCAACCGAGTTAGGCAAAAGCATGCACAAACTTCACCGTCATCGTATGCACTGGGGATTGCTGGCTGGAGTCATTGGACTGGCTCAATATCGATACTTCCAATTGCCATCGGCGGCATCATGTCTGACAGACTTCGTGTGGGCTTGAGTATACAATCCATATGTATTTATGCTGCATTAGTTGTTTTACCCATGGTGCTCTTATATCAGATTTCGGATTGGGTTAGATTATCGTTATTTGCATGTGTAGCCGTGCTGCTATTCGGATGGATGACAAAAAAATGGTGGTATACGGTGATTACCGGCTTCTCATGTGGCGTTGCGGCAGTCCTGCTATTGCTGGTAACAGATAAGTTCAGTCGATGGGAAAGATTATCGATTGTGTTTCATTTGCATAAGGACCCTCAAGGAAATGGTTTTACCAATAATTCTATCATCGATATCGTCAAAACAGCAGGGTGGTGGGGGAATGGATTAGGTACCCCGATGGATTCGTTTTTTAAATATTTTTACCTCAGTTTCCCCGGGGTTATGCTGGTTGATATGTTTGGATGGTCGGCATGTGTGCTGCTTGTTGTAGGTGTTGTATGGTTAATTCGTACAATGACAAAAATGCTGCCGCGTATAAATGATACATTTGGAGCAGTTATTGCAGTATCTGTAACGGTAACGCTTGCCTTTCAACTGCTCTACTCCTTGGCGGCCATGACTGGAAGGGTTCCAATCTTGAGCATTTCATTCCCTCTCCTCGGTTATGGCTCGCATGTGATACTTGAATACGCCATGTTCGGACTGCTTCTCGGTGTCTATCGCCGTAAGGACACGGTTTCTATTAGCGGTAACAGAAACCGTACCCGGATACAGGGCAGAGCATAACAGTACCAAGCTGCCCGCCATTCTATCGTTCAGTCTATTAATACTCTTATCCATATTCGTATACATATCACTCCAGTTCCTTCGAGGGAAACCAGATGTGCCGCAGATTAACCCAGCCCTGGCTGTTGAATGACAATCCGCGCACCGTCGGTAGATACGCTGTTTCAACAGGTTTGTGAGACAAACTGAACATGAGATGTTCAGTAATAAGGAAGCGTTCAACTTCGTCCAGAAGCTGTTTGCGATCCGCGATATGTGGTGATACCGCGAAGCTTTGCATCATGTTTTTCACCTTTGCTTGAGACAAGGGTTCCAGATGCTCCGACAAGGTGGCGTACATATCATATCTGCGAAGCTCCTCGTCACGATCCTGGATCAAGGAGAAGAGTATCAGGTCGGACTCAAGCCGCCAATCCCCCTTGAACTGTTCCATGCCGCCCGTGTGGATGGTGCAGGAGAAACCGTATGGATGGAGAGCCAGTGCAAGCTGTTCTGCGTCCAGTCGGTATTGCGGAATGGTTGCAATGTTCAGAACGATCTCCTGCATGTCCGTTGAGCGTGCGAAGGAGTTCATCATGTCAGTTGGGTCAACGAGTGAATTGGAAATCACATCAATGCATTGCTGTAAATAATCTCGTACACCCGGATCGTTTAACGGTCCGGGCTTTTGGGTGTTACACGTAAGTAGCTTTGTCACGGTCACACCTGAGCTGGCTTGTGTCCAGCCTGTCCCGGATGTGCTGGACGGATTGTGCATAAGGTG
The DNA here is from genome assembly GCF_014203995.1 of Paenibacillus sp. JGP012. NCBI lineage: Bacteria > Bacillati > Bacillota > Bacilli > Caryophanales > Paenibacillaceae > Paenibacillus > Paenibacillus sp. JGP012. The sequence goes on from NZ_JACHKG010000029.1 coordinate 17,071, forward strand.
GAAGAAGGGTGACTCAACCGTTTCGTTTGTGTTGTAATGCAGGTCCTGATTTTCCCCGCGTTTATCTGCAGTGATCCACGGAATTTGCAAAATATCCACCCGATCAATGAGAGCTCTGCCCTGAAAATACATCGGATAAGCCTCCAGCCTGCACATATGGTTATCCCAAAATGTTACCTTGAAGGGTCCTGTGCCAATGGGTATCTGTCTTGACTGTTTACGTTCACGTTCAGACTGACTCGCAGCTGGATTAGCGCTCAGGCCTGAAGGCACAATGACTGCACGGCTGGTCGTCAAAAAGGACAGAAACAATTCATGCGGTTTATTCAATTGAAAACGTACAGTTAAAGGGGCAGCTGCTTCAACCGAAAGAATGTGTTTACTGACCTCGCGATATAATGTCCGGCGTTCTGTAGCTTGCAATCGTTCAAATGTAAAAACAACATCCGAAGCAGAGAGCGGTTTGCCGCTGTGAAAATAAACCCCTTTCCGCAAATGGAAAATCCATGTTAGCCGGTCGTCCGACACATCCCACGTATGTGCTAATGCAGGCAAAATATGTCCGTGTTCATCCCGCTGCACAAGGCCATCATACACATGGCTGGTCACAAATGACTCGGCAAGCAGGTTAATATACAGCGGGTCGAGTGCGTGAAGCTGCTGGCGAATGGGAAGACGGAGCGTATCGATGGATTCATTGTTGGTCCCGGCCTCGGTATGATGACCTGAATAACCAAGCAGCCACTGGTTGAGATAATGCTGCATTGACGGTGAGCTGGAGAACGCTCTGACCTGATCGGCAGCCTCCTGTAACTCCCGGCGATTCATCGCCTGCATCATATATTCAGCGGCAATCTGATCGGCTGAAGCCAGCAGAGACAGAACCGAACGCCGTCCGCGTCCCCGCTGTGCATGCCAATGTATCCAGCCAAGGGCCGCCATTTTTTTTATAATCGTCAAGGTGTTCCGATGGGTGCAGTCCAGCAGCTCGGCGAGATCCGCCAGCGTCAGTGTATGCTCTGTTGTATCCCCGAGCTGGCTGTGAAGCAGCAAATACTGCTGATGAAGTTTCAACGAAACCGTCCTCCTCCGCATTTTTTCCTGCATAATGTCTAAAATAAGAAGTTTTATTCATCCATCTTTCTATTTATCTTCCTATTTTATCACCTAAAATAAAATGTAGATAGAATAATGGAGGTATTTCCCATGATTGAGAAAATAAAGTCTTCACCACACCGTGCTGTAATCACGCTGCTCGTGGCTGTTTTACTTGCTGTTATTCATCAGTATTTGTTTTACGGTCATGAAATCGGGTTGTCTTATCCGCTTTTTGTGATTCTTTTCTACAGTTTTATGTACATATTCGCCCAAGATCGTATGAGAGCATTAACCCTTTTCGATGCCTGGACCGCTGGTGTCGTGCTGTTATTATCACTGACCTATCTGTTGTTTGATAACTTTCTGTTTCAGGTGCTTAATTTTCTGATTATTCCTGTGCTTATTATGCTGCAATTAACATATGTAATGGGGAGAAAGCAAAGACACTGGTGGGGGATCGGTTTGATTGGCACAGCGTTTGATCATCTGCTCCCGCAGACGATTCGCCACATCGGAACGGCTGCTTCCATAATGGTTCGGGCAGGAGCACGCAAGATGCATAAATCGCAAAAAGCTGTCGTTTTCAAAATTTCAATAGGTCTCCTTGTTTCGATTCCTATTCTGTTCGTGGTGCTCACTTTATTGACTTCCGCGGATGGAGTGTTTCATGAATTTTTGTCAGGTTTTCCGGCTTGGCTGGATCAGCTGGCGTTCATGCCGATGCTTCCGAGAATAATCTGGATTGGGGTGGCCGGTTTATTGTTTTTCGGATACGTATGGGGATTTATACAGCCGATGCAGTATGAGGCAGAGAAGCGAGAGAATGCGCATTGGAAAAGCAGTGCACCGCCTCCGTCTGTTTCACAGCATCCCGATTCTGACGAATGGACGGCTGAGCCGGAGACGAAAGCCAGGATTACCCCCGCCTTCACTCCGGTAGCTGCCCGGACGCAGGCTCAAGCTCCATCGGATCAGGAGCCGATCCGGCTCGATTCGGTCATTGCCGGCACGATATTAACCGTCATCAACACGGTTTACATTTTGTTTGTGCTTGTGCAGTTCTCATACCTGTTCGGGGCAGGACAGGGAGAATTGCCGAACGATTTATCCTATGCCGAATATGCAAGAAGCGGATTTACCGAGCTGATTCTGGTTACAGGGCTGAACTTTCTGATGTTAATTATTGCACTGGAGTACACCCGGCCGATGCGAAGAACGGGCACAATTGTACAGCGAGTGCTGCTGCTAATTCTGATAAGCTGTTCAGGAATTATGTTATGTTCGGCCTTTGTGCGCTTGAATCTGTATGAGCAGGCATATGGGTATACGTATATCCGGTTTCTTGTACATGCATTTATGATCTTCCTGGCTTTGCTGTTAATGATTGCGGCACTTCGTCTTCGTTATACTCGCCTGCCGCTGCTTCGTTGTTACATTGTGCTGGGGATTACAGCGTATACGCTCATTAACTATGCAGGTATGGACATGCGAATAGCAGAGCTTAACATTGAGCGTTATCACCAGACGGGGCAGATTGATACTGCTTATCTGGCAAGTTTATCTACGGATGCAATGCCATTGTTAGTACAGTTTGCCGATCAAGAGTATCCTGAGCTGAAAGCAAATTTAATGGATCGTAAAGTCCGCTTGCATAAGTTTGCAGCCGAACTGGAATGGCCTTCCTTTAATCTGGCGAGGTATCGAGCACAGCTGGAATTGTCCAAATGATGAACGGAATAGACCAGCGTTTGTTTTTGCCAGCAGTTCCTTTATGCAAACGTCATATGTAAGTGCTATAATGTAAAAACAAACGTATGAAGGGGGTGAATCTCTTGTTTGAATTACATGAACTGTTGCCGTATATATTCTCGATTGGGCTCATCTTCACCGTCAGTTACGCTTACATTGCCCACCTTCACTGCGGCATGACAGAGTACTGGATGGAAGGCGGCGCCGGGGATGGCATTGAGCCGGTATTTCCAGCATTGGGCTTGAACAGACAGCACAGGTCGGAAGACTGGAGTCGCATGGTCAGACGAAAAGAAGCACCGGATGAAGATGAACCAGACTGTTATTCCTCGTTGAGACGTGAATCAACCCATCAACGAGGAGGATATATATGGAACATAAGACAAGCAAGAGGTTCACTTTTACAGCTGGCAAGGGACGGATCTATGGCCTAATCGCGATGGTATTCGCGGTTATGCTGCTTGCTGGCTGCAGTAATAACGTATCGGAGATTAATTCATCGACACCGGGTTTCTTCAATCACTACATCGTATTTCCGCTGTCCTATCTGATTCAGCATATTGCCAGCGCATTTAACGGCAGCTACGGGGTAGCGATAATTATCATCACACTGGTCATTCGACTTGCGTTATTACCGCTGATGATGCGCCAAGCGAAGTCCCAGCAGGGGACAAGAGTGATCATGAACGCAATGAAACCCGAACTGGATGCACTCAAGAAAAAATATGAAGGCAAAAATGATGCAGCCGATCGGCAGAAGCTGTCCGAAGAGACGATGGCTTTATACAAAAAACACAAGTTTAACCCGCTTAATATTGGCTGTCTGCCCTTGTTAATTCAACTGCCGATTTTGTCCGGTATTTATACCGCGATCCGGCTTACGCCAGAACTGTCGTCTCATTCCTTTTTATGGTTCAAGCTGGGTGCGCCAGACTATGTGCTGGCCGTTGTTGTGGCGGTTATCTATCTGATTCAGGCCAAAATATCGCAAGCCAACATGGCACCAGAGCAGCGTAAACAGTTTGCGATTATGGGGTACATCTCACCTCTGATGATGGCGTTTTTCTCCTTGTCGGCACCGGCAGCAATGCCGCTGTACTGGACTGTAGGCGGATCATTCCTCGTGCTGCAGACACTGTTGTTCCGTAAGCTGTATCCAGTGGAGCATCCGCAGGAAGCAGCGGTGGTGAGCCAGACTACGGTAAAGAAGGATCATAAACCAGTCTCTAAATCAAAGAAAAATGCCAGCAGTGACAAAAATGCCGCTTCCGCCAAACGAGCTGCCAAACCAGCCAAGTCGTAGAGAGGATGCCCTATGTTTCAAATTGTAAAGCAGGAGAAGAGAACCTGAAGCTTCCGCTCCTCTTTGTAAAATAAATTGAACCGAGCCAAAAACCTGTCCTTCGGGACAGGTTTTTTTGTTTAAACTCCTATAGTTTCGCCGCTACAGTTCCCCGGATAATTGAAAGCGGGAAACAAAATGCCAGATCAATTCACGGCGCGAGGACACCTCTGTTTTGGCAAAGATGGACTTGAGATGATCCTGGACGGTGTATACCGAAATATGCATAGCCGCGGCGATCTCCTTTGAGGAAAAACTGCGCAGCACATAAGCGAGCAGTTCACGTTCACGCGTAGATAATCCGTAACGTTCGCTCAGGAGAGGCAGTACGTCCTGAGGCATAGCTTGCTCCAGCCAAACCGCGATATGATCCGGTTGAACGCCGGTTTGAGTGCCCTCTGGCTGCTGCATCCGACTTGCATGAAGCATGAGATATCGTCCGTCTGACAGCTGAACACAGACTCTGGACAAAGGTTGAGCCGCATGATCGGGTGCGGGAACATCGCTGGCACTTGTTTCAGTATCTTGTCCAGCACCGTCCTCGGCACAGCTTTCCGCACCAGCTTCAGTAACAGTCATCATACTCGTGTGAGCCGATTGCAGCAGATGAGAGCATACCGCTCGAATGGGCCTTGGCAGCACATCATGTCCCACTTGCTCCAATCTGTGCAGCTCGGATAACCAGTAACGTGCGGCTGCATTGTTCATCACAGGTTCAAATGACGTATTCAGAAGCATAATACCCGGTTCATCTGGACTTTTACCTGTCAGCTCGTCTGTAAGAGACAGGCGGGTGGTGCGAAGCATGAAGGCGATTGAGGCTGTCCAGTGCTGCATGAGCAAACGCTCTTCTTCCGTGAATGCAGGAGCGTCCTGTTTGCGATACAGCGTGAGATGTCCCCAGCAAGCATCCTGATCTACGAAAACAGTGCGCAGCTCATCATGAATACCGGCAGGCAGCAAAATGTTTGCATAACGAGAACTGGTCTCAGGGTGTGAACGAAGAGGTAGTGAAGCCTGTAAAATCGCTGTATATTGGCCGGATTGAATTAAATCTGCATATTTGTGAACATCATCTTCCATATATTCATTGAGAAACAACTGTTTGTGAATGGCTTCGATGCCATCCTCCGTAACTGCGCCTGTCGAGAGGAGTGTTGAAGGGTCTACGGTGTTGAAGCAATAGGCATCGTAAGCGATGAGCGTCTTGATTTGTTTCAGAACAGCTTCCCGGTAGGTACGGGAGGTCCAGCTTCCTTTTTCAAGTGAAGCCATCCGGTTTAGATTCTGGTGAGTAAGCAGGCTTGACAAGCGGATTCACTCCTTCCCGAGTCCTTATAGATCGCAACTCCCGCAAGATCTTATATATCCCATACTTCTGGGATGGTGGTCTGCTCGCTTCCTTTTATAATGAAATTAGACGAATGTTCAGTCAAGTCTAACTTCAAATTCAGAGGAGTGCAGCAATGATGAAAGATCATATATATGACAAAATTACACAGTTGAGCGAAAGCCCGGCTATGAGCTGGGATACGGCAGATTTATATCGATATGAACAATCTATACCCCTCAAAATTCCCGGTTACGAGCATATGCACCATATGATGGAAAAGCTGCTTGCAGCTTCGATCGCGGATAACAACGACATTCATATCCTTGTAACGGGTGCCGGGGGCGGTAAGGAACTTATGTTGCTTGGTTCGTGTCATCAGGAGTGGCGGTTCACAGGTTTGGATACGTCCTCCCAAATGTTAGGGCTGGCACAGCAAAGGATAGAAGAAGCAGGAATCACGGACAGGGCCACACTGCTTCATGGCAAGGTTGAGCAATTGCCAGAGGCGGTGTTGTATGATGGTGCAACAAGTATGCTTATGCTGCATTTTATTCAGGGCATAGAGGCAAAAAAGTCATTTTTGAAGCATCTGGCCCACAGGCTCAAGCCTGGCGCACCATTTATTATTGCGTCTGTGAATGTAGACCTTTCTTCTCCGGCCTATCCGGTGATGATGAAGGCTTGGCAGGAACATATGCTGCAAGCTGGTGTTCTTGATGATGAATGGGAGCGGTTTGCTGCGTCACTGGGTCAACAATCCGATCCTATATCTACTGAAGTAGCGATGCAACTACTGGAGGAATGTGGTTTTTCGCAAATTACACGTTATTTTGGAGCATTCTGGGTGGAGGGGTATTATGCGTACAAAGACTGAGGAAAAACATACGAACATGAAGGATCAGATCTGGGTCATTGGCGGGTACGGGCAGGTAGGACAGATGATCTGCACTCAACTGGCAGATGCTTTTCCTGGCAAGGTGTGGGCAGCAGGTACGAGGCTGGAACGGGCGGAGCAATTCAGCCGTCAAACGGGCGGTGCTGTTAAGCCCTTGCAACTGGACATATCCAAACCTGTGGACCCTGGGATGCTGCGAAACGTTAAATTGGTCATCATGTGCGTGGATCAATTCAATACCAGGTTCGTTGAAAGCTGTGCCAGGGCTGGAACAAATTATATGGATATTTCGGCCAAGGTTGATTTTTTGAAGCAGGTTGAACAGCTGCATTCCACCCTGCAATCTTCAGGATCTACCGCTATTCTTAGTGTCGGGTTGTCTCCTGGCATCACGAATCTGCTTGTGCGAGAAGCAACAGCGCACATGGATCAAGTGCAGGAAGCGAATATCTCGGTGCTGCTAGGTCTGGGAGAAAAACATGGCAAAGCGGCGATTGAATGGACTGTGGATCAGATGCACACGATGTTTGATGTCATGCAGAATGGACAGCTTGCAAGAGTACAGAGTTTGAGCGGCGGTAAATGGATTGATTTTGGCGAAAAGCTTGGACGGCGAATGGCATATCGTTTTCCTTTTTCGGATCAACAGGCAGTAGCTCGAACGCTAAACATTCCCAACGTATCCACCAGAATGTGTCTGGATTCCCGTTGGATTACAAGAGGATTGTCGGTTTCCAGACGAGCAGGACTACTAACGTTTTTACGTTGGAAGTGGATTCGAAATGCGGCGGTTAAGGCTTTTGCCTGGATGCCGGGTGGTGAGCCGATGTTTGCGGTAAAGGTGGATGCTACAGGGTTAAAAAATGGGAAGAACATCCATGTAGAGCAACGTATCATGGGTAAGAAGGAAGCGGTGATCACTGCGGAAGTTGCTGTAGCTGTGGCGAGAAAAGTGTATACCAAACCTCTCCAGCCTGGGGTACATCATGTGGAGCAGTGTTTCACTTTACAGGATATTCAGAATGAACTAGCTCATAAGCTGAAGGTTATTACGAAAATCACGTAAAGCGAGCCTTACAATAATAAAGGCATTTTTGCCCGCAGGCTCCAATCTGCTATGATGGGACTATGACATCTTGCACGAATGGAGGGGAAAATATGGACCATATCGCCGTATTGCCTTATTACAGAGTACAGCGAGAAGTGACCGGCCTTGCACAAGAGATTGAGATGAACGCCCGTACCATGACCCTTTATTCGGATCGAATCGTGACCAAGTATAGGGAGTTCCTGATTACCGAAGTGTTTGATATGTCTTTTCGCCGCATGGGAGATAAGGGTGGCTTTTTCTATTTGCATACAAGCACCGGGGTTTACCCGTATATGGTCGAGATTGATCCAGGGCCGTTTATACAAACTTTTCACCAAGTGGCGAAAGCCCGTTTAAAATGATTGACCTTACCGCTGCGTCAAGCCTTACGCTGGATTAGGAATAAATACAACCAATCCAGAGGAGCTGTATGTGATATGAGTATTTTGATTCAGCAAGCTACAATTCTAACGATGCAAGATAACGAATCCCCCTTTATGGGGGATATTCGTATTGAAGGAGATCGAATGGTGCAGATCGCAAGTCATATTGATCCACAGCCGGGGGATGATGTGCTGGATGGGCACGGCAAACTTGCCATGCCTGGGCTGGTGAACGCGCATCAGCACTCACCGATGAGCTTGCTCCGCGGTTTTTCCGATGATCTCAAGCTGATGGACTGGCTAGACCGCAAGATGCTTCCTGCGGAAGCAAGAATGACACCCGAAGATATTTATTGGGGTGCCAAATTATGCATAGCGGAGATGATTCGTTCGGGAACAACTGCCTTTGCGGACATGTACATTCACATGAATGAAATTGCAGAAGCCGTTACGGAAACAGGCATTCGTGCATCGTTGACGCGTGGTATGGTCTTTATGGAGGAAGATGGGGGACGCAGACTGCAGGAAGCGGTTGATCTGGTGCAGCGCTGGTCAGGCCAAGCGAATGGGCGAATTACTACGATGTATGGGCCGCACTCTCCTTATACTTGTCCAACGGAGCCGCTGCGTGAAGTGATTGCGATGGCGGTTCGGGACGATATTCCCCTGCATATTCATCTCGCGGAAACGATAGAAGAAGTGCAGAAAATCCACAGCCGTTACGGATTGACACCAACGGAGTATTTGGTAGAAGCGGGCATGTTTGACCATGCACATGTGCTTCTCGCTCATGCGGTTCATCTTAATGCTAATGATGTGAGCAAATTGAAGGACATGCGCGGCGGTGTGGCACACAATCCCGTGAGTAATCTCAAGCTTGGTTGCGGCATTGCACCGATCGAAGGGATGAGGACCGAAGGGATTACGGTGGGGCTTGGCACAGATGGAGCAGGAAGCGCAACAACACTCGATATGTTTGAGGAAATCAAGGCGGCATGCTGGCTGCAAAAGCTGGACTACGGTGATCCAACCCGTCTCCCGGCGCGTGAAGTGCTCAGTATGGCAACCCGCGGAAGTGCGAGGCTGCTGTCGCTTCATGATGAAGTAGGGGTGCTGGCTCCTGGATATAAAGCCGACCTCATTCTGATTGACCTTGCCAATCCTCATCTTCAGCCCATTCATAATGTGGAGTCGCTGCTGGCTTATAGTGTAAATGGAGCGGATGTGCATACCACCATTGTGGATGGACAGATCCTGATGCGTGATCGAAAGCTGCTTACGCTGGATGAGGATGAGTTGTATCGTGAGGTTAATGCGCGAGCGAAGCGGATTGTTGAGGGCATTTAAAAATATATTTTTCGACAAATGAATATAAAATGGAAATTTTTTGATGATGAAAACGCCATGGAAGCTTATGCTATGGCGTTTTTTGTCGATTTGGAACTGGAAGTAGTTCGTTAGACCTGTTCAGAATCGGTTCAGAATACATCGTTATACTCAGTGCATAGTCTTTTCAAATTTTAGATATACACGAGGAGGAACATGAATTGAAGGGGAAAAACAAACGTAACACATTAAAGCCGATTATGAAAAAAAGCATGTTGGCCGCACTCGGCCTTGGCATAGCCTTGCCGGTAGCTGGTTCACTTCCTCAGGTTCAAGCAGGGGCAATTGGACCAACCCTAGAGATTTCACGACCTGTACTTAATGAGGGCATTTCTTGGTTGAGTGTTTCATCAGAACAATCAAACGGGCTGCCTATTATGCCTTCTGTACCTATCGTGGTTGAACAAAGTAATCTTATTACGATTGATTTAAGCAGCCATTTTCCATCAGATAATCTTACGTTAATTAGTGCGAAGTCCAGCAATGATGAAATTGCTAGTGTAAATGCATCGTATGAAAATTCGAGATATAAATTAGTCGTTGTTCCCTTTGCCAGCGGCAAGGTAAATATTGAAATAACAGCACAGTACAATACATCGCAAGAACCGAATTCCGAATCAGAAACGATTACAGACAACATCGAGCTGTACATCAGCAAAAAAGGTGATTTCAATAATGACGGCTACGTTGATTCTGCCGATGCTGTTGAATTATTCAGTTACCTTCGTAACCTACAGTATGGTAGAAGTGCCTCCGTTTCTTATGTGGAAATGAACAAAGCAGACATTGATCGAAACGGTGTACCTGATAAGACGAATGACATGAGCGCTTTCATGCAGGGGTATATTGGAGGCACCCTTGGCGCTAAGGATAACAGTTATGTGCTGACGTTCAAACAGAAGCAGGATAAGGGTTACATTCGGAATGATGATACATTAAAGGGCGGTATGGGATTAGGTAGTATTATCTACAGTGATGTCGAATTATGGGATGTGGATCATGGATATAATCAGCATTTGTCCTATCAGTGGTACACTTCAGATTTGAATGATTTGTCAGAAGGCAGTTTAGTTGCAATACCTGAAGCTACTCAGAGCAGTTACACAATTAGTAATGCGGATCTTGGGAAGTATCTCATTCTTAAAGTTACACCTATATTATACCAAGATGATATTCCGGTTGATCCGTTTTATATCGTAAGTAAAACAAAAGCTTCAGCTCCTTCTTAATTATTCACATTCTCTTTTCAACTCATTGATATATGAGATGATTATTTTCACACATCAGAAAAACCAAATCCAGACATGGAGGTTATACCATGCTTCAAGCGAAAAAGAAACGTGCAAAAATGAGAAAAACGATGTCAGGCCTGATCATGTTAACATTATTTTCTTCCATTATGTTACCAGGTGTGGCAGGGGCTACACCGCCGATCACCACTCAAGTCGAGTTCAGCAATGTGAGTGTGCAGGCGGGTGAATCCGTTAAGGTGCCTGTCAAATTGACACAGAATGAGTACCCGATTAACGCTTATAATATGCAGATCGATTTTAAAAACTCATTGCTGGAAGTGGTGCGAATTACACCCGTTGCGTCCGGCGACATCGCCTCTTCTGCAACGGAAGCAAGTGTGCCCGACTTCCAATACCAGATTAATAACGCCGAAGGCTGGGTACGCATCATCTGGGTGAATTCAAAAGAAAGCTTTGAACAAAGATCTCAAGGAGATACTGGTCTGATTGATCTAGGTCAATTATTCGAGATAGAGATTAAAGCGAAAAGCAATGCTACTCCAGGAACGACACAACTCACTGTTGTTCAGGATGATAAAGAACACTGGCGTTTCAATAATCTGGAGTACAGTCCACCTGCCGAATTGTCAGGGGGAACCATCACTATTACAGCAGCAAGCTCTGGCGGTAACTCGAGTTCGCCTTCAACAGGTTCGTCAGGTGGCGGCTCGGTCTCAACCCCTGCACCATCTGCACCCTCAACTCCAGCTGCAACTAAGGGCGTTGACATCTATGTGAATGGGCAAAAACAGGAGCAGTCTGCAACAGCCTCTACTTCTACAGCAGGAAATAAAGTAACAACAACGATTCACGTAGATAACAACAAAGTGATTAATCAGGTGGGTAACGGCCTTCGTACACTTTTACTCCCGGTTACGGGTACAGGTACGAACGCGGTTGTGGGTGAATTAAACGCTAAACTGGTTAAAACGATGGAAGGCAGCAACGCGGAGGTGGTGATTCAGACGGATACGGGCACGTACACCTTGCCAGCGAGCCAAATCAACGTGGATCAGGTTGTGAAACAGCTAGGCAGTACAGCACCACTGGAAGACGTAACCATCCAGATTGCCATTGCACCAAGCAATGAAACCAAGAAAGCTGCAATTGAAGCAGCAGCAAGTAAAATCGGGAATACCACTGTAGTTGCGGCTCCGGTCGATTTCGAAGTGAAGGCTGTATACAACGGTCAGCAGGTCGATGTGAATCGTTTCAACGCCTATGTAGAACGTTCGATTACACTGCCTGAAGGCGTAGACGGCTCCAAGATTACAACGGGGGTTGTGCTTCAAGCGGACGGAACGATGCTGCATGTGCCGACCAAGGTCATCAAGGGCAAAGTAAATGATTCAGCCGTCATTAACAGTTTGACGAACAGCACGTACGCTTTGATCTACCATCCAACTACCTTTAACGATATTTCCAGTCACTGGAGCCGTGCGGATGTGGAGGATCTGGCTTCCCGTCTCGTTGTCGAGGGTGAAGGGGATCAACAATTTGCGCCGGATCGCAGTATTACGCGTGCCGAATTCACGGCTGTGCTGCTCAGAGGTCTGGGTTTGCATTCACCCGAGAATGACGTAACAACCGCTTTTACAGATGTGAAGGCAGACAGCTGGTATGAAAATGAAGTTCAAACCGCGGTATCTTACGGATTAATCTCCGGTTATACCGATAATAGCTTCCGTCCGAACAGCGAAATATCCCGCGCTGAAGCGATGACGATCGTTTCCCGTGCCATGAAGCTGGTGGAGCTGGCGCAGGCAGATGCTTCCGAAACAGCAAATTTGCTTGGCACATACAGTGATGGTAACAAAGTTCAGCCGTGGGCGGCTGAATCTGTAGCATCGGCAATCAAACAAGGTTTGGTACAAGGTGATGATGGCAAGCTGATGACGGATGCAGACGTTAGCCGTGCACAGACAGCAGCGATTGTGAAACGTTTGCTGGCCAAAGCGGGATTGATTTAATTTTTACTGAATAATCAAGTAGCTTCAGCTTTCTCGTTTCTGTAATCCATGCACCTGTGGTGACTTGAAGATGTACTTCAAGCCGCTGCGGGTGCTTTTTTGTGCTCAGAATGATGCAGTTCATAATCAGTTCACAAACGAGTGATAGGATGTGTTCACAAGATCATGATTTTATTTTACAGAAACAGGAGTGGAAGAATAAATGAAAATACTGGAAGTGGAAGATGTACGTAAATCATACACATTATATGGAAAAGAAAAAGTACCCGTTCTTCATGGCTTGAACCTGAGCTTCCAGACGGGAGAATTTGTATCTATTCTTGGTGAATCCGGATGTGGGAAATCGACGCTGATGAATATCATTGGGGGAATGGACTCCGATTATGAAGGAAATGTTGTAGTTCGCGGGCAAAACTTGAGTGAAATGACCGAGAAAGAAATGGATGATTATCGCAAAAATAATGTGGGATTTGTTTTTCAGAATTTCAATCTGATTCCCCATCTGTCTGTGCTCGAAAATGTAACCATTGCGATGCAGATGACAGATACCGAGGTTAAGGAGCGTACCCGGCGAGCCATTGATATTCTGACTGAAGTCGGATTGAAGGAACATCTGCATAAACGTCCGAACCAGCTGTCCGGGGGACAGAAGCAGAGAGTATCGATTGCCCGTGCTCTGTCCAATAATCCTGATATTATTCTTGCTGATGAGCCCACAGGGGCGCTGGATCGGGAGAATGGAGATCAGATTCTGAAGCTGCTGGATAACATTGCTCAAAAAGGGGTGCTGGTTCTGGCGGTAACACATTCCCAGAAAGTCGCTGATTCCGGCACAAGAATTGTGAAAATGGAGGAAGGCAGAGTAGCAGAAGACATTCATTTGAGAGAACGCTCCAGCGCATTTAATGAGCCGGATCGGGCCACTTCACGCAGTCTCGGTCTGTTCGCATCATTTCGCATGGCGCTGCAAAATATGAAGCTTAACATGAAACGGAATGTTTTGGTTGCTTTAGGCGGCTCCATCGGTATATTAAGTGTACTTCTCATGCTGTCCCTCGGTAACGGCATCACAACATATATGAACGATGAGATCAATGCAAGCATGGACCCCTTGCTTGTGGATATGACTAAACCAAGTGCGGCGTCCAAGGACTTGCAGGGCCCGCAGGCTTTAATGGCGCCGGGAGAATCGTTTACCAAAGACGACATCGAAAAGATACGCCAGTTCCCGAATGTAGATCATATTGAAACAATCACTTCTATTACAGGAAAATCAACCATGGTGTATAACGAGCAAAGCATGGCACTTTCACAACTTACAACACTTACTGATTCGTTCGATCCTGCCTTGATTGAAAAGGGAGCGCTGCCCGCGGATAATCAAATGTTGCTGCCGAAAACTGCTGCAGATCAGTTAAGCGGAAACCAGGCTGAATCCATGATCGGCAAGACGGTAACTTTGTATATCAACGAAATGGATGCCAATCATAAACCGGTTACTTTAGAGAAAAAATTGACGGTTTCCGGGTTGTATGAAGCTGCGGAGCCAAGATCACCTATGCAGCAGACACCGGGATACATCCCCGCTCAAACACTTGAGAACTTGTATTCGGGTCATGATATTACGATAGGACCCATTCAGGTGAACGCTTATGCAACCGATATGAAATATGTCAACGATATTAATAAAGCTGCAGTTGATGCAGGGTTTACAGGCTCACAGAAGGCCAAAATCATGGAGAATATTACAACATACGTGAGCATGGCGACGATTGTACTGGCAGGCATTGCAGGCATCTCTCTGATTGTATCCGGCATTATGATCCTGGTTGTGTTATACATCAGTGTGGTGGAACGCACTAAAGAGATTGGAATTTTGCGAGCAATCGGTGCAAGGAAAAAAGATATCCGGCGAATCTTCTTCTCCGAGTCTGCCCTGTTAGGTGCATTTAGTGGTATTATTGCCGTAATCGCGGCGCTTGGCCTCAGTTACGTGCTTAACATTTTGCTGGAACAGGCGTTTGGGGCAGAATTGATTCATCTATCGGGCAACTATATGCTGTTTGGTTTCGTTGTAAGCACAGGAATAAGTGTAATCGCTGGCCTGATGCCATCTTCCAAGGCAGCAAAGCTGGACCCGATGGAATCTCTGCGGTACGAATAAAGCTTATATCGGGAAGGAAAATGTACAGATGAACACCGTACTTGTTGTAGATGATGATCCGCATATCCGCAAATTGATACGAATATATCTGGAGAAAAACCAGCTATCCGTGCTGGAAGCCTCTGATGGGGAAGAGGCATTGGACCTCCTTTCCACTACCAAGGTCGATCTTGTAATTGTGGATGTGATGATGCCCCGGATGGACGGAATTGAATTGACTCAGGACATTCGTTCCTATACCGATATTCCGATTCTGATGGTGACGGCCAAGGGAGAATCCAAAGACAAGGTTAAAGGCTTCCACGTCGGTACGGATGACTATGTGGTGAAACCGTTTGATCCTGTGGAGCTGGTTCTGCGGGTACAATCGTTATTAAAAAGATATAACAAAAGCCTGTCGCATATCATTCAGCTTGCCGGAGTGACGATTGATCTGGATCGTCTGATCGTGGAAGCGGAGGGAAGAACAATCGATCTGAAAAAGAA
The DNA here is from genome assembly GCF_014203995.1 of Paenibacillus sp. JGP012. Taxonomy (NCBI): domain Bacteria; kingdom Bacillati; phylum Bacillota; class Bacilli; order Caryophanales; family Paenibacillaceae; genus Paenibacillus; species Paenibacillus sp. JGP012. The sequence continues at coordinate 32,259 of NZ_JACHKG010000029.1, forward strand.
GGAATGTGAGCTTCTGTTTTCGCTCGCCAGCAAGCCAGGTAAAATATGTACGCGTCATCAGCTCATATATGATATCTGGGGCATGGATTACGAAGGGGATGAGCGCACCGTAGATGTGCATATCAAACGTCTCAGGGAAAGGCTGGAATCCGTCTCGCAATTTACGATTTCAACCGTCCGCGGACTTGGATATCGTCTGGAGCTGACATGAAGTTTATCAGGAACAGTTTACGTTTTCGCATTGTGGTTACGTTCATCGGCATTGTGATTGTGAGTCTGGTGTTAACCTTTATTTTGCAGAATGATGCTGGAAAAAACACACCAAATGACGCTATGGCTGCAGTAGCTGAAGACGTTGCGACATTGATCCATCTCATAGATGATCCCGAAAAATTGCAGTCGAGCTTGCAGATTTTTGAAAAGTACGGTATGAACATTACGCTGGTAAACAAGCAAAGTGAGGTGCTTGCCGCTTTACCTGAGGAGCAGGTGCAGGCGTTGTTCGAACCTGGCAGGACGAAGGCAGTCATTTTTAATAACAAAAATGGTACAGCTGCAGTGGGAGTTCCGGGGGGGACAGGTATGGATGCCGTGTTGATGCAAAATGATTTCGCCCCCCTGTTTCATACATTAAGAGAGAGGCTGCTCACTTCACTGTTAACTGTACTGATCATTGGTAGTTTATTAATTCTGCTGATGTCCAGATTTATTGTGAAGCCGATTAAACAGCTGACGGCAGCCGCACAAAAAATGTCTTCAGGAGATTTGACCGTACGTCTGAAGTACAGAAATCATGATGAATTCGGAGAATTGATGGAGAGCTTCAACCAGATGGCAAGAGAACTTCAGAAGATTGATTCCATACGCGAGGACTTTGTCAGTAATGTTTCGCACGAGATGCAGTCTCCGCTTACGTCGATCCGGGGTTTCACCAAGGCGCTTCAGGACGGGGTTATCCCGCCGGAAGAACAGAAGGAGCACCTTGAGATCATCTACGAAGAGACACTGCGTTTATCGAGATTGAGCGATAATCTGCTTCGCCTGGCGTCTCTCGATTCTGAGCATCATCCCACGAGCTTCAGCTCGTTCCAGCTGGATGAGCAATTGCGAAAAATTATTGTGCTGGCAGAGCCGCAGTGGTCAAGGAAAAATTTAAGTATGGAACTGGATCTGCTGCCCTGCACCGTGCAGGCGGATGAGGATTTATTCGATCAGGTCTGGCAAAATATAATAGGCAACGCCATCAAATATACGGATGCCGGCGGAAGCATTTATGTTGATATGAGGGAAGGTCCGTCCGGTGTGAGCGTACACATTCGTGATACGGGAAAAGGCATACCGCAGGAGGCGCTGCCGCATATCTTTGAACGTTTTTATATGGTGGATAAAGCGCGGAGCAGCTCTCACAAGGGAAATGGACTAGGCTTATCCATTGTCATCAAAATTTTGAAACTGCATGAGTGTACCATTGATGTCACAAGTACTGTGGGTGAAGGCACAGAAATGGTGGTAACAATTCCGCGAAAACGATTGTCTTCATGAAGTCTTGTGGGAATGGAGCAATAACCATGAAATGAGAGGTGCGGCTTTTTTTATGATGCAGAACTGCAGGTTCCGATGAACCGGGACCGAGCTTGGTTCTGCATTTTCTGCGTTTTATTTAGCAGAATGGCGCATCCCTACTGATTATTTCATGGAAGAATAGTTTTCTTTGTTTAGCGGCAGATCATTTGATAAAATAGAAGAGACGTGCAGTTCATAGTTTAATAGACTTGGCATAGAAGAAAAATTAAAACCTTGTGATCATAGGCGTTCTTGTCCTATCATACTGCATGTGAATATATGAACATAATCAAGCGATTTTATTATACACAGAATGGAGCCATCCGATGAAATATCATAATATGGAAGATTGCATTAATGATCTGGAGCAGCATGGACATCTGATCAGGGTGAAGGAGCAGGTCGATCCGAATCTGGAGATGGCTGCCATCCACATGAAGGTACATGAAGCCAAGGGCCCGGCGCTCTTATTTGAAAATGTAAAAGGTTCCAGGTTCAAAGCCGTCTCCAATCTGTTCGGTACAGTTGAACGCAGCAAGTTCATGTTCCGGGATACACTTGAAGGTGTACAGCGTGTTATGGCCGTTCGGGACGATCCAATGAAGGCGCTCAAAACGCCGTTAAAACATATCCGTACGGGACTCGCAGCCTGGCAGGCCCTGCCTAAGGAGAAATCGATCAGCCTTCCCGTGTCAGCTCAGGAGATTCAGATCTCCGATCTGCCGCTCATCAAGCATTGGCCAATGGATGGAGGGGCGTTTGTGACGCTGCCGCAGGTGTATTCGGAAGACCCGGACAAACCGGGCATTATGAATTCCAATCTGGGCATGTATCGTGTGCAGCTGAGTGGTAATGATTACGAGATGAACAAGGAAATTGGTCTGCACTACCAGATACATCGGGGAATCGGTATCCATCAGGCCAAAGCGGTGAAAAAAGGCGAGCCGCTCAAGGTCAGCATTTTCATCGGTGGGCCGCCTGCCCATACGCTGTCTGCGGTGATGCCGCTGCCTGAAGGACTGAGCGAGATGACCTTTGCGGGTCTGCTGGCTGGACGCCGTTTTCGATATAGCTATAAGGATGGGTACTGCATCAGTAATGACGCGGATTTTGTCATCACGGGTGAGATTTACCCAGGTGAGACAAAGCCGGAAGGACCGTTCGGGGACCATCTGGGGTATTACAGCCTGACCCATGAATTCCCGCTGATGCGTGTGCATAAAGTGTATGCCAAACCAAATGCGATCTGGCCGTTTACAGTTGTAGGTCGCCCGCCGCAGGAGGATACCGCATTTGGTGATCTGATTCATGAAATTACCGGAGATGCGATCAAACAGGAAATTCCGGGTGTAAAAGAAGTTCACGCTGTAGATGCTGCGGGTGTTCATCCACTGTTGTTTGCGATCGGCAGTGAACGTTATACCCCTTATACGGATGTGAAGCAGCCTACAGAGCTGCTGACCATTGCCAATCGCATTTTGGGTACTGGCCAGCTCAGTCTGGCAAAATATCTTTTCATCACAGCTGAGGACAAGCAGCCTTTGGATACACATCGAGAGGTCGAGTTTCTAACCTATATACTGGAGCGTATGAATTTGCAGCGTGATATTCATTTCTATACTCATACGACCATTGATACGCTGGATTATTCGGGGACGGGACTGAATAGCGGCAGTAAAGTGGTAATGGCGGCATACGGAGATAAAATTCGTGATTTGTGCAGGGAAGTGCCAGAAGCCTTACGTGATGTGCGCGGTTACGAAAATCCACAGCTGATCATGCCAGGGGTCGTTGCCGTTCAGACCTCGGCCTTCACCTCATATGAGCACACAGCACAAGAAATGAAAGAGTTCGCTGCCGCACTCCAAGAACGTGGCGGGCTGGAGCGTTGTCCGATGATTATCGTATGTGACGACAGTTCATTTATGAGTGCAAATCTCAGCAATTTTCTGTGGGCTACCTTCACACGCAGCAATCCATCCCATGATATGTATGGGGTTAACAGCAGTTATGCTCACAAGCACTGGGGTTGTGACCAGGTCATTATTGATGCACGAGTGAAGCCGCATCAGGCCCCGCCACTTGTTCCCGATCCTTCTGTGGAGAAGGGCATTGAACGCTTTTTCGCAAAGGGTGCAAGTCTCGAATCGATTAAACTGTAATCTTGTGTATCAGGCAGTGCAGTGCATTTACAGGGGAGTCCAAACCAGGTTTGGGCTTCCTTTTTTATGGATTTATGCCGCAGAGAAGCTTGAAAATGAGAAGAAACCTCCTTCTTTGTGTAAATAACCGGGATAAAACGACGTTTTACCTATAAGGATAAAGTCTTAGTTATTCATATTTGCCTATATGATTAAGGTCGTTTGGACTATGTAAAAAAGCTGGAATTTAAACGATATTAAGAAGTATAGGTATGTCTTGGCCCCGTTCCATCCGGGAGCTGTTAACTATAATCATGTGTTCAGGGGGAGTTCCGATTGAGAATCCATATTATGAACCTGCAGGACGGGGACCGTCTGACAGCAGATACGTTCAGCGATGCAGGGTTGCACATTCTCGGAAAGGGGACTGTCATTCGCAGCGAGGATATTACCTTGCTTATGCAGCATCGGGTAGATTACGTAGATATTGAAATGCGCGATGAAGAGATCAGCGAAGCGGAATTTTTCGCAGCTTCATTGAAACATGCAGCTGGATCAAGCAGTACAAGTACCAGCACCAGCAGTAAAGAGCAACCTCCTGAAGAGGAAATGAAGCCCCAATTCCTTCAGACTGTACATAATTATCAAAATGCGTTTCTGGAAGCGCTGACTGTAGGCAAGTTTAACGCAACAATGGTTGATGATGCATTGCAGCCAATGGTTGAAGGACTTGATGAGCAAAAGGACGTCGTGCATCTCCTGATGATGCTGGAGCGGGATGACGTGAACAACTACACCCATTCCATTCAGGTAGGTCTGTTATCCTTTTATATCGCAAACTGGATGGGGTATTCCCAGGCCGAAAGCTATAAGATCAGCCGCGGGGGGTATTTGCATGACATCGGAAAATGTAAAGTCTCCCATCGGATTCGCAATAAAACAGAGCCTTTGACGCCAGAGGAGCAGCTTGAACTGCAGCGTCACACAATATATGGCCATGAGATTATCAAAAACTCCATGACAGATGAAGCGACTGCTTTGGTAGCTTTGCAGCATCATGAGCGGGAAGACGGCTCAGGATATCCGATGCAGCTTGGAAAAGGAGAGATTCATCCGTATACTCAAATCGTCTCCGTAGCAGATATTTATATTGGCATGCGTTCCGGCAATCATGGAGCAAGCAATCCGAACCTGATTAACAATCTTAGAGATATTTACGCAATGGGCTTTGGTAAATTAAACGAGAAGGCGGTTCAGGCGTTGATGCAGCATTTGCTGCCTAACTTTATCGGCAAACAGGTGCTGCTTAGCAATGGAGAAAAAGGTGTCATTGTCATGAACAATGCTTCCGACATTTTCAAACCGCTGATTAAAGTAGAGTCGGAGGAGTACCGCGATCTGTCCAAGGAACGTTCTCTGTCCATCAATGAGCTGTTGATCTAATTAACGCTTCAATAGCGTGTTCCGTAACGTCTTCAATGACGTGTTCAATCAAATAAATGATACAAACAAACCTCTTGTCATCCGATAAGAGGTTTGTTTTATCTGTTTTATTTTTCATGATTCATCCTGTGAGGGTCATGCAAGGTGATCCGACTTTCGATCGACAAGCCATACCAGCAGAGCTATTGCGCTAACGCCTGCACCTAACCAGCATACACCTGTCCAGCCTGCACATGCATATACTTGAGTGGATGCAATGGATCCGCCCGCACTGCCGATGGAATAGAAGATCATATAGGATGCAGTCAAACGGCTTTGGGCTTCGGGTCTCACCCGGTAGATCATGCTCTGATTGGTGACATGTACAGCCTGAACAGCAAGGTCGAGTAAAATAATGCCGACGATGAGGAACCACAATGAAGTGTGTAACAATCCGATACATACCCACGACAATACTAAAATAATGAGTGAAATGCCTGTTGTTCTCTGACCATATCCACGATCGGCTTGTTTCCCTGCACTTGCGGCAGCGAGTGCGCCAGCAACACCAGCAAAACCAAGAGCCCCTATAGAAGTGTGTGATAACGATAACGGAGGTGCGCTGAGCGGCAGCACAATGGAAGTCCATAAAATGCTGAACGCCGCAAATATGAACATGGCAAGCAGTCCGCGTATGCGAAGGATACGCATTTCTGCATACAGTCGCAGGGTGGAACGAAGCAGCTGCAAGTAGCTGAGCTTGGGCTGGCTGAAGGATTGCCGAGGGAGCATGCGAATCAATACGACAACACTGATTAAAGTCAAACTGGCTGACAATAAATAAACGGATCTCCAGCCAAGCCAGTCATTCATTACACCTGCCACGGTTCTTGCCAGCAAAATGCCGATAACAATGCCGCTGGTCACCCGGCCGACGATAGCTCCCCGCTCAGATTCGGCCGACAGATGGGCTGCATACGCAACAAATGTCTGGGTAATAACGGCGAATAAACCAACCGCGGCAAGCGCTGTGAACAGAACAGAATGTGAAGCAGCAGTGCCTGCGCCTACTAATGCAGCAGCCGAAAGAGACATTTGCACAATGATCAGTTTGCGGCGATGAATGAGGTCACCAAGCGGTACAAGCAGCAGCAACCCGAGGGCATAACAAATCTGGGTAACCGTAATTACGATGCCGATCACTCCAGTAGACAGATCAAACTCCTGGGCGATGGAATCCAGCAAGGGCTGCGCATAATAGATATTGGCTACGGACAGACCGCTGCAGACAGCAAATACCCAAGCAAGCGTGTTGGTTATGCCCTGTTTCTTTGGTGTGCACAATTGTGAATTCTGAAGCGAGGTGTGCATTCGAACAACCTGCCTTTCTATTATGTACTGATCAGTATATTATAATCGGGATTAACAATATATTTTTTCTCCAAAAATGTCAATGAAGGAATTTCTAGAGTAGGATATTAGAATAAATATTTTGAGGTGATATTTCGGGTAGGGAGGTGGGGAAACATGAGAAAAAATGAGAGGAAACGAGAAAATGATTTGAGATGATTAAACATGAGTATCAATTAGATCGTGTCATAATAAATGAGAAAATCAGTGAAAATGATTAAAAATGAGTGAAATTGAGACTGAATGAGAAAAAAACAGGTTGGATTTACCGTTACATAAGGATGAGCGAGATTTATTTGGGGTAGAAGGGTACTTTTCAACATGCGATGATGAACGATTTCTATTTTGATTTTTGCGAAAGTTGAGTTAAACTATTATTGTACTGTTCGATAAATAAAGGGGCGGTGTTATGGTTAGAAAACGGGAATTCGACACAGATAAAGCGCTTGATGCTGCCATGCACGTATTCTGGGTTAAAGGGTTCGAAGCGACGTCACTTACAGATTTAACTACGGCGATGGGGATTCAGCGGCCCAGCTTGTATGCGGCGTTTGGAGATAAAAAGGAGTTATTTGAACGTGTACTCCGTAGATATACAACCTTTCATGCGGCAGAGATTAGAGCACGGCTCGGTCAGGGGGACTCTGTCAGAGAAGCTATGCAAGAGATTTTTGAGTGGATTGCAGCAAAAGGAGGGGCGGGTGATCCTGCTTACGGGTGTTTTTGCATCAACACGATGGTGGAACTGGCTCCTCATGATCCCAAATTTGCGGTCTTAACACGAGAGCATCAGATGTACCTGGCAGTTATTTTCAGAGAGGTTATCGAAAGAGGGCAGCGAAGCGGAGAGCTGGCAGGAGGCATCAATGCAGGTCTTGTGGCGCAATCACTGGTGGTGTCGATGATTGGGTTAACGGTATTGATGAAATCAGGCCCGGATCGTCAATTTGTAGAGCAAAGCATTCAGGCAGCATTATCTGTACTGCAATAGCTTGTTGAACAGACTGCATGCTCCAGCCCTAGATGGGAAATAGTGCCCGCTGAATAATGAAATTTACGGACAAATCCGCAGCGTAGTGTCTACTCTCTTGACATAGGTCCAAATGTAGCTCATTGAAACTAACATCGAAAGCTGTCCGCCATTTCTAACGATTCCCAGAAGCCTTATTTGGCCTAATTTGCGGTCGCAAAAATTCTAACGATTCCCAGATGCGCTATTTCATGCGGAAACATGAAAAAACAGCGTTTAACACATCAAAACAACGAAATAACGTTCCTGTGATTCGTTAGAATTTGAAAGCTGCCTTTTTCGGTGAAATAAGGTTTCCTGAGATCGTTACAATCAGGAGACCCGGCTTACATAGTCACAATCATGGAATAGACATGGAACAGAGGAGTGTTTGCGAATGATCGAAGTGAACACAGTGACCCGCATACATGCACCGATCGAACGCTGTTTCGATATCGCACGTGATATTGATGTACACACCCGAACGGTATGGAAGCATACGCAAGAACGAACGATAGCTGGTGTCACCAGCGGCATGATTGGTCCTGGAGATACGGTGACCTTTGAGGCTGTGCATTTTGGAGTAAGGCAAAAGTTAACTTCACGGATCACAGCGTATGATCGCTCTTACCTGTTTGTTGATCAGATGGAGAGGGGGGCGTTCAAGAGCATGCGTCATGAGCATCATTTCAGCGTGTGTGGTGAACAAGAGACTTGTATGAGAGACACACTGCGATTTGAAGCGCCGCTGGCAGTCCTCGGGTGGACTGTAGAACGGCTTATCCTGAAAAGATACATGCAGGCTTTTTTGGAAAGTCGTAATGAGAAGCTTAAAGCTATGCTTGAGCGCTAATCTACATTGAATGATTGCGTTGCATCAGAGTAATGGCCTCCATCGAATCTGCTTGTATCGAATTGCAGTAGTGGCTTCATCGAAGTCTGTCTGCATCGAATCGTAGTAATGGATTCCATCGAAGTCATGCTCGTATGGAATCACGCAGTCATGGCCTCCATCGAAGTACATGTCTACATCAAGTAATTTACTTAGGTCTCAGCATGGCATCACAACCGAGCAACATACTACGTCTGGGCCTGATACCGGACTGGAAAATCTCGGCTGTCCATCCTCAGATTAAATTACCTTGGTCCGAAACAGAACTCATATGGAAAAAAATACAACCCTCCCCGTCCTGTAAACGTATGAACAAGAAAGGGGAGGGTGAACGATGAAGCTTACCATGGATCGGGTCTATCTGATAGGTTTTTACCTGCTGAGCATTTTGCTCATGACAAGAGGTCTTCACATCGTTGAATATTGTCTTATAAGCGGTGGCACGCTTGCTTTGATAGCGCTTGCTACATCTTTGTTTAATACCAATCACTCCAAGATGGATTTATTTGTTAATAAATTTCGGATAGTTAGTAAAATAATGCTTGCAGCAGTGCTAACGGTTCTCCTGATTAAAGGTATTATATTTCTATTTAGTTGAAATAAGATATTTGCATGTAGACTTCAATTGCAAAATAATGTAAATTCCCAAATTAATGCCCCCAATTAATTAACTACATCTAACTCGCCTTATCTAACCCAATCAATCTAACTCAATCGATCTAACTCCATTGTATTAAAAGCAGAAATGGTAGAGTTATTCGGCCGAACATTAAATGCAATGCAAAAAAGGTGCTTGGTCAGGTCGCTGCACTGACTTGTTAGCACCTTTTTGCTTGATATTGAAACGGGCCTTCAGCGTGATGAGGAGCGAATCATGGCTACGCTGGACTGGCGAACAATCAGGCGTGGTTCAAACTGAATGTGCTCATAATCCGTCGTACTCATCTCGCGAATTCGTTTGAGCAGCAGCTCCGTGGCGAGCCGGGATACTTCTTCACCCATAATGGATACAGAGCTGATCTGAGGTGAGGAAACCGTCGTCCATTGATTGTTATCAACGCCCACCACAGCAACATCTTCGGGCACACGCACGCCCAGTTCCTTGAAGCGATTCACAAGCCCGATGGCAACCATATCATTAATGGCGTACACCGCATCCGGCATATGGGTTAATCCGTAAAAATAGTCGGCAGCACTTGCACCCGTAGCTAATGAGAAGTCTTCCCCGAAATAAACGAGCGAAATATCGACATGTCCCACAGCCTGCTCGTAAGCGCGATAGCGCTCCTCGATGATATCTTTAGGGGCACCGGCATAAGCAATCCGGGTTCGTCCGATTTTAAACAAATGCTCCATTACAAGCTTACCTTCAGGCTGTGACAAGGAGACGATGTCGGCCTGAATGCCTGGCTCCAGTTTTTTGCCATAGTTAATGATCGAGATCGGGATCGGAGCTTTGTTAATTAGTGCAGGTAACGTTTTTGGATAGGCCAGCGGCATGAAAATAAGACCGTCAACGTGCAGTTTTTTTACATTGCGTATCGTTTCAAGCTCGGTTCTTGCATTACCTGCAGTATTGATCTGCACAATGTGATAGCCGTGCTGCTTTGCAGTCTGCTCAACTGACCAGGAGATTTCAGGGATAATGGCGTTGCGGATGTCGGGAACCACCAGTGCAATCTGATGGGTTTGCCGGATTTTCAGGCTCTGTGCAGAGGTATTGGGCACAAACCCCAGCTCTTCGATGGCCTGCATCACTTTATCTCGTGTTGCACTGCTGATTCCTTCCGCATTGTTGATAGCCCGGGATACCGTTGCGATCCCTACACCGGCACGTTCAGCGACATCTTTAATCGTCATTTTCTGTTCTTTACTCACTTATAGTTGACCTCACTTCATCGGAAACGATTCCGTATTTTCGGCTTATGTATGTTTTGCAAGGTATGCATATAACTTGATTATACCATTGGTACAGGGCATCAGCCCGCTTACAAAGCGAAAATGATGTAATTTTATGTATTTTTATGTTTATTTTGCTAATAAATCATCAAAAATAAACGAAAATGCACAACAGAGTTAGCAATTAACGAAAAAATCAGCTTTAAATCAAGGTTTGATTCGTGCTTTTACTCACAGGATAGACACATCTACAGGGAAATTTGTTTGACAGCGTATCTCAAATGTGACATATTTAATTTACGGAAACGTTTCCGAATATGCTGAAAAATCATTTGGGAGATGAATTGAATGAAAGCATTGCGTTGGCATGGAGTTAAGGATTTGCGTCTGGAAAATATTGCTGAACCTCAGCCTGAACAAGGCCAGGTAAAAATAAAAGTGCAATGGTGCGGAATCTGTGGTAGCGATCTGCATGAATACACAGCTGGACCCATTTTTATTCCTGCTCAAGACCCACATCCGCTAACAGGGGAGAAAGCACCTATCGTTATGGGGCATGAGTTTTCTGGACAAGTCGTTGAAGTGGGTGAAGGCGTAACCCGTTTTCAGGTCGGTGATCGTGTCGTTGTGGAGCCGATCTATGCATGTGGTCAGTGTGAAGCATGTAAGCAGGGCAGATACAATCTGTGTGACAAGATGGGATTTCTCGGTCTTGCCGGAGGGGGAGGCGGCTTTTCCGAATATGTAACCGCAGCGGAAAACATGGTACACCCCATTCCTGATTCAATCTCTTATGAGCAGGGGGCTCTGGTGGAGCCTTCCGCAGTAGCTTTGCACGCCGTGCGTCAGAGCAAACTGAAAGTAGGCGATACTGCGGCGGTGTTCGGTGCAGGTCCGATCGGTCTGCTTGTTATTGAAGCGCTTAAAGCGTCCGGAGCTTCTAATATTTATGTCGTGGAGCTGTCGAAGGAGCGCAAAGCGAAAGCAGAGGAATTGGGTGCGATCGTGATTGATCCTACCGAATATAATGTGGTGGAAGAGATTCATCGGCGTACGCAAGGCGGGGTGAATGTGGCTTATGAAGTAACGGGTGTTCCACGCGTGCTGCAGCAGGCTGTTGATTCAACGCGAATTGGTGGAGAATTGATGATTGTAAGTATTTTTGAACAGGAAGCGCCAATTATGCCGAATTCTATTGTCATGAAAGAACGCACAGTAAATGGAATTATCGGTTATCGTGATGTATTCCCGGCTGTAATCAGCCTGATGGAAAAAGGCTTCTTCCCGGCAGACAAGCTGGTGACTAAACGAATTGCTCTGGATGAGGTTGTGGAGCATGGTTTCGAAGCACTGCTCAAAGAGAAGAATCAAGTGAAAATTCTGGTTAAAGCTGAATAAGTCATGAATTGCTCATAAAACCTTGGGTAGACACCCTCATTTTTAGATGGGGGTGTCTACTTTTTTTTGCTCAAAAGGGCGAAATTTGTTGCAGTCTCATTACATTTTACATACTATAAAAAGATACAAAATGTATCGTTTCATATTAACGTGAGTCATCATGTTGGAGGAGGAAACGGACATGCAAAGCAAAGTAAAATGGACAGCCATTGCACTGGCTCTTGCCGCCGGGGCAGGTTGGATGTTTATGGGCAGTGCCAAGCACAAGACAGCTGCACCAGCAGCGGGACCTGTGTCAAGTGAGGGAGGCAAAGTTCATGTGTCAAGTGCACCATTACAGTCGGCGGATGTGACGAACAAGCTGGAATTGCTCGACAGGCCTTTTAACAAGTCGCCTTATGCAAACAACGTCTGGGACATGCAGCTCTACAAAGGCCGAATCTATCTAGGCCATGGGAACAGCAGTAATTTAGGACCAGCGCAAAATGCGGGACCGATACCTGTCATTTACTACGATGCGGCCAGCGCAGCATTTCAGACACAGACGGTGACAAACAGCAACCCCAGCATCCTGCCTCAGGCCAAGAAGTTTGTAGATGAAGAGCAGATCGATGTCTACAAAGTATTAAATGGCAAGCTGTATATTCCGGGCAATGATTCCGATGGCGAGAGCTGGGATTATGGAAATTTCTATCGCCTGGATGGAGAGGTGTGGACCAAGTATCGCAATTTGCCATCAGGTGTGCATGTGTATGATATGGCGTATTATCAAGGCAAGCTTTTCGCCGCACTGGGAACCGAGAAAAAACCGATCGTACTGATCTCTCATGATGACGGAGAAAGCTGGCAGCAGTTTGCTACAGTTAAAGGTATGGGCGCCAGAGTATATACGATGTTCCAAATCAACGGTAAATTATACGCTTCAACGATGTTGTATCCTGCGAACAATCTATGGGGTGACAAGACAAATCTGCTTGAGATTAACGAACGTTTGGAAACTAGAGATGTGGTCGTCTACGGCAGTAAAATACTTCCAGGGCTGACGTACCAGCAGGGGACAACTCCGTATAATAAAATCGGCAAAAATGTTAATTTTAACAATAAACTCGTTTATATCGTAGGCAGCGTATTTAATGATTCACAGATACTGCCTAAATCACTGAATGTGATGACAGATATTAATCAGGCGAGACGTGTCATGCTGCCTGATCCCAATGCGTTACCTACCGATCTGCTGGTGCGTGACGACAAGGTGTATGTGCTCACGTATACAAAGAAGCAAACCAGTCTGTATATAAGCCGTGTTTATCAAAGCAGCGATCTGAACACATGGAATGAAATTTTACGATTTACCCAGGACACGTATGCCAAGTCATTCGAGGAGTATGGTGGAGATTTTTATTTTGGACTCGGCACTGACCCGGACGTTCTGTCTCCATCTTCAGGAAAGCTGCTGCGGGTGAAGCGCGAAAATATTCCTGTAAACTCGAATTAAGAAGAAGGAAGAATTGGATTGAAATATTGTGGATCAGTGTGGATTAGAAAATTAGGGATTAGTATGAATTAGGAGATTATGGATTATATATTATGCTGCACCCACATTATTGGTGACCACGAAAGATGCAGGTTATATTCCTTCTGTGCAAGGCAGTTTTACGGCATTTGGGTTATTCAACAGCGCTTGTACAGGGCTGTTCTTTTTTTTTGTCTAGGGCGTGTCTGAAAACGCTGAAGAAAGCAGATTTTGCCGAATTTTCGTTCCAAGCAAAGAAGTTACCCGCAGGCGTGCCGGGGCACGTTAAGGGAAAGTGACGTAGCAGGGGGCGAAAAAGGGGTAAAAGATGCACTTCAGCAGGATTCAAGACACGCCCTAACCTTGTACGTGAGAAATTTGTTTGAAAATAAAAATAAGAATCTATAAAATGGATAAAGAGCAAGATTCATGACAGTCCACAGGCGTATGACAGCTGTATTCATCCGAAGCATGTCAAATCTCAAGGTAAGTGAGAGAAGTATACTTTCCATAGCAAAGGAGACTAAATCATGAAAGTACCTTCAGCTTTATTCAAACCCTTCATGTCCGACAAGCTTACCTTGCCTAACCGAATCGTTATGGCACCGATGACACGCGGATTTTCACCTAACGGTGTGCCTGGGCCCGAAGTGGCCGACTACTATCGTCGCAGAGCGGCAGGTGGTGTGGGATTAATTATTACGGAGGGCACGGGCATTAATCATGCTTCCTCCGTCAGCGGGGAGAGCATTCCGCTGTTCCATGGCGAACAGTCATTACAAGGCTGGGCTAATGTGGTCAAGGCTGTGCATGAGGCTGGCGGTAAAATTATGCCACAGCTGTGGCATGTTGGCACGGCACGGCGCGCTGGAGATTTGCCGAATCCAGACGCCCATCCTGTAAGTCCTTCGGGTGTCAGCATGGCGGGTGAAGCAGCATATGAGCCATTAACCGAGGAAGAGATTCAAGAGCTGGTTCAGGCTTATGCGCAGGCAGCGGCCGAGGCCAAACGAATCGGATTTGACGGCATTGAGCTGCACGGAGCGCACGGATACTTGATTGACCAATTTTTCTGGGGACAGACCAATCGAAGAACGGATAAATATGGTGGTGATCTGGTCAGCCGGACACGGTTTGCGGTCGAGGTTATCGAGGCATGCCGTGCTGTAGTAGGACCTGATTTCCCGATTGTGCTGCGTTTCTCCCAGTGGAAAATGGGCAGCTACGAGGCTCGTCTCGTTGAGTCACCGGCAGAGCTGGAGCAGTTTCTGCAGCCGCTCAGTGCAGCTGGGGTGGATATATTCCACTGTTCTACACGGCGCTTTTGGCTGCCGGAATTCGAGGGCTCGGAACTTAACCTTGCAGGCTGGACTCGTAAAATCACCGGAAAACCAGCCATCTCCGTAGGCTCTGTAGGTCTTGAAGCAGAGTTCGTGGAGCGGACGGCCGAGAACAAAGGGACTGGAGATGCACATCTCGATGAATTAAATGAGAAGCTGGAGCATGGGGAGTTTGACCTGATCGCTCTGGGGCGTGTGCTGCTCAGTGATCCGGAATGGCCGCTCAAAGTGCAGGAAGGACGCGCCTCGGATATTATTCCTTTCACGAATGAAGCTTTAACAAGACTGTACTAAGGCATGTCTGAAAATGCTAGGGAATCCAATTTTTTATGGAAGCGGAGCTCTAACGATCCCAGGAAACCTTATTTGGCTGTTTTTGCCCGAATTTAAAATGTAACGATTCTGAGCGACGCTATTGGGTCAGATTTAGCTGATTTGAAGCTGAAGTCTTTATTTTACGGAGGAATAAGGTCACTGGGAATCGTTAGAATTTAGAATGCTGGGAAATGAACAGAATAAGGTTTCTAGGAATCGTTAGAATCCGAGAGTCACAGTTTACTAAAGATATTTATTGATAAATTTCATCATATGAAAAATTCATAATAGTATAACAGATTGTTCATAACGAGTGAATGATGAATGTACAACGAATGTTGACCATTAGAAGAATGTCGTAAGAACGTATCCATAAATAGCATGTATGTAATATGGGAACGAAAGCCGCCGTCAGGCGGTTTTTTGCTGTGGCTGTAAATATGAACGAACCTTTGCTATGCAAAAATGAACGAAACTCGTTCACTATACAGGCGAACGGACCTCACTCGATGCAATTTTTCGATTCAGAATATCCTACGCTCAAGGTCTCAATTATGCTTAAACCATGCTCCAACTACTAGGGCGTGCATTGAAACCTGCTGAAGTGCATCTTTTCCGCCTTTTCGCTCCCTGATGCGTCACTTTCCCTTGACGTGCCCCGGCACGCCTGCGGAAAAGTTTCTGGCTTGGAAGAAAATTCAGCAAAATTGGCTTCCTTCAGCGTTTTCAGACACGCCCTAGAATTGCTGCCCAAATGATCATTAGATTTCAGACGTCGTACACCAATAATAAATATTTCAACATGTGAAAAATTCACAACAGAAAACCGCTCCCTCCGCTTACACGTTTCACCTCCAAGATTCGTTTTGCGCCCGCATCGTTTAAACAACGAAAAGTACCACACCTCCATGCTCAAAGATACAATTATTTTCGTACCGAAAACCTATTTTGAAAATCATTCACCTTATGGTAAGGTTAGCCCTGAACCACTCTCAGGCTTTTAATGAACTTACAAGTGATAAGAGGAGGCCAATATCCTTGAACAAGTATACAAGCAAAGCACGGCATACAAACCGAATTTTAAAACGAATGCAGATGATGTGTCTGCTCGTAGTTATCATTACGCTGTTAGCAGCGTGTGGTCAGACTGCGAAACCTTCTCCTGCGGGGAGCGGTAACGGCGGCTCAACGACAAGTCCGAATACATCTTCTTCCGCGAACGATACGGCTGCGCCTCAGGAGGGAGCGCAGGGAGGTTCCAAGGATGAAGCGCAGGAAGAAGCAGACCCGGTGAAGGAGCAGCTTGAGCAGTTAAGCCTGGAAGAAAAGGTGGGCCAGATGATTCTGGCGGGTGTGCAGGGCACAACGCTGGATGCGCAAGCCAAACAGATGATTGCAGATCAGAAGGTGGGCGGCATAATTCTCTATGCGAGCAATGTGACCACACTGCAAGGCACCGCAGCATTTGTGCAATCGATCAAACAGGCGAATCAATCCAACCCGGTACCCATCCTGATGAGTGTGGATCAAGAAGGCGGCAAGGTGAGCCGTATGCCGGACACGGTCGAATCCATTCCTTCCAATCGCAAAGTAGGCAAAACCAATGAAGCAGCCCTTGCGGAGCAGATGGGTGCATTGCTGGCGAGACAGATCAAGCTTGCCGGATTTAATGTTGATTTTGCTCCTGTGCTCGATATTAACAGCAATCCCCAAAATCCGGTGATTGGCGACCGTTCCTTCGGCACAACTGCCGATCTGGTTACTCGCATGGGAATGGCAGAAATGAAGGGATTGCGGCAGGAAGGCATCATACCAGTTGTTAAGCATTTTCCCGGTCATGGAGATACGTCTGTGGATTCCCATCTGGACCTGCCTGTGGTGAACAAAACGGAGAAGCAGCTTGCAAAACTGGAATGGATTCCGTTCCAGGCCGCTGTGAAGGAGCAGGCGGAAGCGGTTATGGTGGCGCATATTTTGTTTCCAAAGCTGGACCCGGACTATCCGGCATCCCTGTCGAGTGTAATCATCGGAGAACATCTACGCGGAAAGTTCAACTATAAAGGTGTCGTTATTACAGATGATCTGAGCATGGGTGCTATTGCCAAAAATTATTCGTTAGAAAAGGCTACGTTGGCAACCGTTCAGGCGGGAAGTGATATTTTGCTGGTGGCTCATAGCTATGAAAGTGCCAAGACGATTTTTGATACGCTGATCAGTGCAGTGAAGTCAGGCAAAATCAAGGAATCGCGTATTGATGAGAGTGTATATCGTATTCTCACATTAAAACAGCAGTACAAGTTGTCTGATGATCAGCAGGCGGCCGGAGATGTTAAGCAGTTAAATGCAGATATTCGGAGCTGGCGCAAACAGCTCGATGCCCGTTGAGTGATCCTGTGTTATGATTTGGCTAGTAAATAGAGAAAAATGAGCTGTCATAACAGATTAGAGGAGAGAGCGTTTTCTATGTATACCATCATGATCATAGAGGATGATCCCAAGATTGCGGGTCTACTGAAGTCACATATTGAACGTTACGGAGATCGAGCAGTATTTGTAGAAGATTTCGAACATGTCATGGAACAGTTCAAACAAATTCAGCCTCACGTTGTACTGTTGGATATCAACCTGCCAAGCTACGACGGGTTCTACTGGTGCAGGCAGATTCGTACCTTGTCGACGTGCCCGATTCTGTTTATTTCCGCGAGAAGCGGCAAGATGGATCAGGTTATGGCTCTGGAGAATGGGGCCGATGATTACATTACCAAGCCGTTCGAGCATGAAATTGTCATCGCCAAGATTCGGAGTCAGCTCCGTCGCGTGTATGGAGATTATGCGGTGCGTGATGAAGAGCGCAAGGTTGAGCTGCACGGGCTGGTGGTCTACCTGGAGAGACTGGAGATGGAGCTTGGGCGTGAGAAGGTGCAGCTGACCAAAAAGGAAACGGTTCTATTGGAAACACTGATGCGACGAAGCCCCAAGATCGTGAGCCGGGAAACAATTCTGGAGAAGCTCTGGGATGATTCCTTTGTGGATGACAACACACTCAGCGTAAATATTACACGTGTACGAAAGCGCCTTGCCGAACTTGGCATTACCGATGCACTGGAAACAGTGAGGGGTTCTGGATACAGGCTGATCCATAACTGGAAGGCGGCATCGCCATCATGAAGCTGTTTGTGCGTGAACATCTCGCCTTGACATGCTGGATTATGGTGATGCTGCTAACGGTGGTTGCCGTTTTCTGGTACGATGGCTACGATCATTGGAGAACGGCGTTATATGCGGTGGGTCTCGGGTTACTCTGGTATGTCGGTTATCTTGTGTATCGTTATCTGTCTCATCGCGCCTTCTATGCCCGAATGACACGGCCTGTGAATTCACTGGACGAATTGGTAGCCCTGCATGAATCTGTTCCGCTGTCCGTCGCGCTGGAGAAGCTGCTGGATTCACAATATGGGCAGTATCATGCTCATCTGAATCGGTTGGAACATAAGCAGCAGGAGTATCTTACTTTTATGAACCAGTGGGTACATCAGATGAAAACGCCTTTATCCGTCATTAAACTGACTGTAGAGGAGCAGGAGGATGATGATGCCCGTTTTCGCAGCATTCAGGAGGAAGCGGATCAGATGCGCCGGGGGCTGGAGACGGTGCTCTATGTAGCCAGGCTGGATACGTTTGAGCAGGATTTCAGTGTCGAGCCTGTTATGCTGCGAACCGTGGGGGAAGAAGCGATCCATGAGCTGAAACGATTTTTCATACGCAACCATGTCTATCCGGAGATCCGGATGGAGGCATCATTGGTTGTGCAGTCCGACGCCAAGTGGCTTCGTTTTGTGCTGGTGCAGCTGCTCGCTAATGCGATTAAATATTCGGCAGGCAGTCGGCAGAAGGTGCATCTTCGCGCGTATGCAGCAGATCGCTCTATCGTGCTGGAGGTTCAGGATTATGGCATCGGCATCCCCAAATCAGACCTGAACCGGGTGTTCCGACCTTTTTTCACCGGCGAGAATGGACGACATTTCAAGGAATCCACAGGTATGGGCCTGTATATAGCCAAAGAAGTGCTGACACGTATGAATCATCAGATCGAGCTGGAATCGGTGTATCGCGAAGGCACAACGGTACGGATTATATTTTCTTATGACAAAGGATGAAATCGAATGGACGTCTTCGGCTATGCCGGGTGAAGGCGTCTTTTTGTGTTTGTGGTCTATACACTGTTTTTGGTCTGTAGTCGCTTGTCGTATTACAATTCAGTCCAACCTTACAACATTGTCATGTTGGTGAAAGGTTAAGCCATAGGAGAATGAACCGGGCATCAGGTAAACTGGAGTCAGAAGTTGTGGTGAACCGCGTTAAAAAATGCGCGAATACGAGAATGACAGTCACCAGAAGCAAAAGAGAGAAAGTAACGAGAATGAAGAGAGAAAGAAAAGGGAGAAAGTAAAAAAAGAGAAAGAAAAGAGATAAAGGAGTTGTACGTTATGGAAATATGCTCTGTCACACAGATCAGCAAAATTTATAAAGGTATCGTATCCTATGAGGCCTTGTCAGGGATTGACCTCAGCATTCAGGAAGGGGAATTTGTGGGCATTATGGGACCATCGGGCAGTGGCAAAACGACGCTGCTGAACATGATCTCCACCATTGATCATCCCACCTCGGGAGAACTGCGGATTGCTGGACAAAATCCGTTTGATCTGAATTCAGATCAGCTTGCATTGTTCCGGCGCAGAGAATTAGGCTTTGTTTTTCAATCCTTCAATCTGCTCAATACGTTGACGGTGAAGGAAAACATTATGCTTCCCTTAACATTGGACGGTGTTTCCGTTCGGGAGATGAACGCGAGGGTGTCAGAGCTGGCAGCCAAGCTTGGCATCGAAGGTATTCTGGATAAACGAACGTATGAGATTTCGGGCGGGCAGGCACAGCGTACAGCGATAGCCCGAGCGTTAGTTCACGCTCCCAAGCTGATTCTGGCGGATGAGCCAACAGGCAATCTGGATTCCAAAGCGGCCAAGGACGTGATGGAAATACTGGAGCGGCGCAATCGGGAGGATCACGCCACCATGCTGCTGGTAACACATGATGCTGTCGCAGCCAGCTATTGCAGTCGAGTCGTCTTTATCAAGGATGGCAAGTTATACAATGAGATTCATTACGGGGATAACCGGGCGGCCTTTTATCAGAAAATTATTAATGTGCTGTCCCTGATGGGAGGCTCTGGACATGAATTTTCGCCAGTTCGCCATTAACAATGTCGTTCGGAACAAACGGATTTATCTGGCTCATTTTCTGAGCAGTACGTTTTCGGTAATGATCTTTTTTATCTATGCTTTGCTGTTATTTCATCCCGATCTGAAGGATGGCTTGAAGGGTTCATCACAGACGGTGACGGTGCTCGCCAACCAAGGTCTGATGATTGCCGAGATCATTATTTTCATATTTTCCTTCCTGTTCCTGCTATATTCGGTCGGTTCGTTTCTGAAGACACGCAAGAAGGAATTTGGTATTTTCCTGATGCTGGGTATGACCCGGAGACAGATGAATCGGCTGTTGTTTATGGAAAACATGTGTATTGGCATAGCTTCGATTGTTGCAGGGATCGGGCTTGGACTCATATTTGGTAAATTAGTTTTACTCATTTGTGGTTCCATGCTTGCGGTGGAGAATAGCCTGAGATTTTATTTTCCGCTAAAAGGAATTTTGCTGACAGCCGGAGCCTTTCTGTTGCTCTTTGTGGTCATTGCTCTGTCGTCATCATTGTTGATCCGCAAGGGGACGCTGATCGAGCTCGTTAAATCAGAGGAAAAACCGAAGCCTGAACCTAAGGCATCACGCTTGCTTTCGCTGCTCTCGGTTGTATTAATTGGTGGAGGATACACAGGGGTATTTATTTTTGCCTGGGGACTGTATCTGTTTCCTTTACTGTTTGGCAGCGTGATGTGTGTTATTGCAGGTACGTATCTTCTGTTCACGCAGCTCAGCGTATATGTGATACGGGCTCTCAAAAAAAATGAACGGTTATTTTTCCGCAGAACAAACCTGCTTCTCCTGTCCGAGCTTACGTATCGCATGAAGGATAACGCGGTAATGTTTTTCATGGTCAGTGTCATCTCTGCTTCGGCGTTTACGGGCATCGGCAGCATGTTGACGATAGGTGATCCAAGGCTGTCTTCCATGACGAATCCATATGCTTTTACCTATACGAACTCAGGCTTTACGGATTCTGTGGTCGTTGATCGTCAGATTCGAAAAATTGAAGAGACGCTGGTTAATCGCGAAGTTCCATATGTGAAAGGTAGTTATCAGCCACTCTATGAGAACAATAACAACTACATCGTAAAACTCAGTGAATATAACCGACTCGCCAAAGCACTTGGTTATGAAGAACGGGTACTGGATCGCAATGATCTGGCGTTTAATACACCACCCAATATCACTGCACGCAATAAACTGTTAGATACGAAAGAGGACAGTTACCCATACTCCGCTGACTTGTATGTTGGTGAACAGCAGCATATACAAGTGCAGATGCTGCCACCGGCAACCGATATCGTGTTTCCGATGGATGGTGAGGCTGGCGTTTACATTGTTTCTGATGACCTGTATTCCAAGATTCGAGAAGCGTATATTGAAGAGATTCAGATGAATGTTGATTTTTACTCCGATCAGACGACGTTTTTTGTGGTAAAAGACTGGATGTCGACGCGCAGTTTTGCTCCGGAATTGCTGGATACGATTGAAAAAGACCGTCCGGAGAAGGGATATGTTCAGTTCTCTTCTCTTGTCGTAGACTGGCTGAATAATAAACAAACCAATGGCATAATTCTCATCGTAAGCGGCTTGATCGGTATTGTGTTCTTCACCTTCGCGGCAAGCTTCACCTATTTTAGACTGTATGCCGACCTGGAGCGGGATGAGGCACAGTATCGTATGATTGGTAAAATGGGGCTTAGTCGGCTTGAGCTGCGCAAAATTGTAACAAGACAGCTCGTGCTCATGTTTTTCCTGCCGCTTCTGGTGGCATTGATTCACAGCTCGGTGGCATTTGCGGCGCTCTATCAGCTGGTTCAGTTCTCTGTTCTGGAACACAGCCTTCAAATTTTTATGGTGTTTGTCTCGATGCAGATTATCTTCTTTGCACTGGTACGCTGGCGCTACCTGCGTCATATGTATTCGAAGCTGGTGTGAAGCTGCTGTGTAAAGTAGAAATTTAACTTATGCGTTTCACGCTATTTATCAGCCTTGACCGGCAGGTCGGGGCTTCTTTTTATTTTTAAGTAAGAAAGAGTTAAGATAGTGGGGATAGCAGGAATGAAGGAACTTGATATATAGTAATAATAAATAGAGAGAACAATGATTCATAGAAGATGGACAGAGATGTGGAGGGGAAACGATTGTTTAAAGGCAATTCTTTTGTCAGGTTCAGTATTGCACTGGCCCTAGTATTGGTTAATATCTATTTATTATCCCGTGTGAGTTTTATCTTTCAGCCGCTGGTTACGATGGTGACTGTGATTACCGTGCCCATGATGTTATCTGTATTTTTTTATTATTTGCTGCGGCCGCTCGTGAATTACATGGAAAAGTTAAAATATCTCAATCGTACAATAAGTATTCTGTTGATCTACATCGTAGCTGTTATGCTGGGTGTAGCATTTATTGTAGGATTGTGGCCGTCTCTGCGGGAGCAGCTGGTGAATCTGGTGGAGAACGCTCCAAATCTGCTGCATTCCCTTAGTCTGCAATTGCAACAATTGGAGCAGAACGGAGCGATCCAAGCGCTGTTCCCGAATGACTCTACTCCATTGTCCCAGATTACAGAGTATGTGAATAAGGGCTTTACGTTTGTAACCAACTATGTGAGCGGATTTATTTCGCTGATTTCCAGCTTTGCGATCATCCTGTTCACTTTTCCGATCATTCTTTTCTACATGCTGAAGCAGGACAGGCTCTTCGGTCGCAGACTGATCAACATCGCTCCCAAACGTTTTCAGAAGGACAGCCGCGAAGTAGTCATTGAGATTGATCAGGCCCTGAGTGGATTTATTGTGGGTCGCGTGCTCGTCAATCTGGCCTTGGGTGTGCTGATGTACATTGGCTTTTTGTTTATTGGCCTGCCATATGCCCTGCTGCTCACCGTGGTGGCGGTCATTATGAACTTTGTGCCGTTTATTGGAGCCATCGTCTCCTCTATTCCGATCGTCATCATGGGGCTGGTCGTATCACCGTCGGTTGCCATCTGGTCACTTGTTATTATCTTAGTAGCCCAGCAGATTCAGGATAATCTCGTTGCGCCATACGTATTCGGTAAAAAGCTGGATATCCACCCGCTGACAACGATTATTCTTGTCCTCGGTGCCGGGGATTTGGGCGGAATTATCGCAATTCTCATTATTATTCCGGTATATATGATTGTGAAAATCGTGCTGGTTCGAATCTATCAGATGTTCTTTAAGGAAAAGTGGCAGAATGCCTAGTGTGCTTTGTAGACCCGACAGAGGGCAGAAATGTAACTGCTCGCAAACCGTGGTAGAATAGAAGAGAAGGCATCGATGCTTGCGTATTAAAATTAAAAGATCATAAGGAGATGAACTTATGTCTGAAATTATCGAAACGAATGCTCCGGAAGCGGAATATATCGCACCTCCAGCTCAGCTGGGAACAATCCATATTTCCAATGATGTGGTGTCCAAAATTGTGGCTATGGCTGCACAGACGACGGAAGGCGTATCCTCCATGTCTGTCGGCTTGACGGAAGGGCTTGCCAAAAGCATCAGCGGCAAGAGCATGCAAAAAGGGATTGACGTACATATTCAAAATGATGAGGCGTCGATTCAACTGCGCATTAATGTGCAGTATGGCCGCAAAATGCACGAAGTGTGCCACGACCTGCAGCACAATGTACAGCAGGCGGTGGAGCAGCTGGCGGGTGTGATGGTAAAAGAGGTTAAAGTGCAGGTTGTCGGCATTGCTATGCCTGACAACGTGTAGACATCTCATTGGTTTTGACCTGGTTTTGCTTTGTTGCATTTCAAGCAGCATCTTCTTTGTAGAAAACTACAGAGAAGATGCTGCTTTCTTTTTGCGATAATGAGTCGGAGCTTCGCCCATAACCTTTTTGAACATTTTGGAGAAAAGAAGCTGGTCTGTATAACCGACGGAACGTGCGATATCACCGATGCTGAGGTTCAGATCCGTCGTTAATTCGGCTGCTCTCCGCATGCGGTAATGCACAAGATAAGATTGGATGCTGCTGCCGATCTGGTCCTTGAAGAGTGAGCATAAATAACTGCGCTGTAAACCGATATGCGAGGCAATGGATTGAACCGTGATTGCGTTGGCATAGTTCATTTCAATAAAATCCATCACCTGTGTAACGTATAAGTCTTTGCCATGCTCTGCAGCGGGCTGCAAATTTTCGGTATGTGCGTGATCGATCAGAATAGCGAAAAACTGATACAGCCAGCCCGTCATGCTGATCTCCCAGCCCTTGTTGGCCTTGCGGGAATGAATGATTCGGTGCAGACAAGAGCGCATCTCATCGTCTTCGTCACCAAGATCAAAGATCGGCTGCTGCTCAGCCAGACAGGCCTGCTCCAGGAAGGAAGAACTGTGAGTGCCCTGAAAGGCAACCCAGCTGTACTCCCACGGATCATGCAGATCGGCTTGATAATGCACAACAGAGTGAGGCACGATGAGGAAACCCTGGCCCTTACGCAGATGATAGGTCGTACCCGCTACTTCAAACGTGCCCTTGCCGTTCAATATATAATGAATTTTATAATAATCTCTCATGGCTGGACCGAAGTGGTGGCCAGGTGTGCAAGCCTCTGTTCCATAATGAAGCAGCTGCAGCTCCT
Organism: Paenibacillus sp. JGP012; assembly: GCF_014203995.1. Lineage (NCBI taxonomy): Bacteria > Bacillati > Bacillota > Bacilli > Caryophanales > Paenibacillaceae > Paenibacillus > Paenibacillus sp. JGP012. The sequence continues at coordinate 57,030 of NZ_JACHKG010000029.1, forward strand.
GAAAATGAGTGTTTTTGAACATATACGTAATCACGAGTTTCACTCCTGTATTGTGTGAGTTGATTCTTGCATTTTAACATATATCATTGTTCAAGTGGTGCTGTATTTAAAGTGTGAATCAGATGATAACGATCATTTTTCTATATCATTGTAGCGATAAACCATATCGTTCCCCAGGCAAAATGACTAAGATAAAGGGGTGTCAACGGATCAACCAACCTTACAAAAAAGAAAAGAGTGAATAACGATGCCCTATATTGCAAGTGAACAACGATATGATGACATGAATTATGCACGCTCAGGGAAGTCCGGCATTAAACTGCCGCAGATCGCGCTTGGCTTATGGCAGAATTTCGGCGGCAACCGCACGCTGGATATTCAGGAAGAGATGATTTTACGTGCATTCGATCTGGGCATTACCCATTTTGATCTTGCGAACAACTATGGTCCGCCCCCGGGCTCAGCGGAAGAGAACTTCGGTGTGATCTATCACAAACATCTGCGTCCTTACCGGGATGAGCTGCTGATCTCTTCCAAAGCAGGATATCATATGTGGAGCGGCCCATATGGCGAGTGGGGTTCCCGCAAAAATCTGATTGCCAGTCTGGATCAAAGCCTGCGGCGTATGGGACTGGACTATGTCGATATTTTCTATCATCACCGTCCGGACCCGGAGACACCGCTGGAAGAAACGATGACGGCACTGGATCATATAGTACGGCAAGGGAAAGCACTCTATGTGGGCTTGTCCAACTATAATGCAGAGCAGACCCGGGAAGCGGTGACGATTCTGCGTCGTCTAGGCACACCATGTCTGGTTCATCAGCCGAACTATTCGATGTTGAATCGCTGGATCGAGGACGGGCTGCAGGATGTGCTGCACGAGCAAGGTGTAGGCTCCATTGCCTTCTGTCCGCTTGGACGCGGGCAGCTAACAAATAAATATGTGGACAAGATCAAGGCAGAACGAGCGACTCCAACAGGTAATCTGAAAACAGAATCGTACACCGATGAACGCATCGCCAAATTCGAAGCGCTGCAGGCGGTGGCAGAACGGAGAGAACAGACGATCTCCCAGCTTGCACTCAACTGGGTGTTGCGGGGGAATCGGGTAACGTCTGCGTTAATCGGAGCCAGTCGGGTCTCTCAGATTGAAGAGAATGTAGCCGCGCTCAAGGCACCTGAACTCACGGCCGAAGAGCTGAACGACATCGAAGCTGCCTTGGCTGGAATCGGTAATTATCCTTGGTAATTGAATAGCGAAAGCAAACGAGCACCTTTTCTTTGGGTAGAAGAGGTGCTTATTTTGTGTTTTATTTTAAACGGAGGAAGGAGATCGGAGGAAGAACTGGCGCTGGTGGCCGATTATCTTTATACTGGAATAATTCGTCACTGGAGAGGGGAACGTTGTAATGCAGATCTACCGTTTTGATCAGGAGAGCGGCAAACACATCACGAAGTTCGATTCTGATTTTGTGATGTCTCGTATCATTCAGACGAGCGAGAACGCACATGTAGGCTGTATGCATCTGCCGGTTAATGGTGTTGTCGGGTACCATGAGGCGGTCTGCTCGCAGCTGATGGTAATCGTGTCGGGAGCAGGGCAAGTCAGAAGCGGGCACAACGATGCTGTGCATGTGAAGGCAGGAGAAGCTGTTTTCTGGGAAAAAGGGGAATGGCATGAGACAAAAACGGAGACGGGCTTGACGGCGATTGTAATTGAGAGCGAGGTGTTAACACCTTCAGCGTATATGCCAGTAAGAGCGGATGATTCGATTTGAGTTCGTGAAACAGACCGTTCTTCTTTTATAAAAAAGTTATGTTGTTCATAGTACCTGGTCCTAGGATTTAATGTATAATATAAAGATGCTATATATTTGAATGACAAAGGAGAGGCTCCATGTGAATTTTGAACAGTGGATTTCGCCTGAAACCTATAACCTGACATCCGAGATGGAGAATCACCCGCCAGACCGGATTGCACTTAGATGGCTCAGCGATCAGAAGGAAGTAGAAGAAATTACGTACGGTGAATTATTGAAACAGGCTAACCGTCTGGCCGGAGGACTGCGTGAGCTTGGACTGGTGAAAGGTGATCGGGTGCTGGTCATGGTACCACGCCGTATTATCGCCTATGTCATATACATTGCTTGCTTGAAGCTGGGCATTGCCGTCATTCCGTCATCCGAGATGCTGCGTGCGAAGGATTTGGAGTACCGTTTGCGGCATTCCTCCGCTCGTGCAGTGATCGTATGGTCTGAAACAACAGCTGAGGTGGAAAAAATGGATTCCGATCTGCCAGCGCTTGCGCATCGCATCGCTGCATCTCCAAACGGAGACAACACCGTGCCCGGTGCAGTCTGGGTTAACGTGCATCAGTTGATGCAGAACCAGCCGGAAGAGATGACCGCTGTTCAGACACATCGTGATGATATGGCCATTCTGGCGTATACGTCCGGTACAACGGGTAATCCCAAAGGTGTCGTGCACAGTCACGGCTGGGGATATGCTCACCTGCGAATTGCATCGTCATTATGGCTGGACATCCAGCCATCGGATATAGTATGGGCAACAGCAGCGCCTGGTTGGCAAAAATGGATCTGGAGTCCGTTCCTGTCCGTGCTGGGCAGAGGGGCTACAGGTCTGGTATACAACGGCTCATTCCAGCCGAAGCGTTATCTGGAGCTGATGCAGGAGCATCAGATTAACGTGCTTTGCTGCACACCAACGGAATATCGTCTGATGGCCAAGACGGATGATCTTGGACATTATGATCTATCCCATCTGCGCAGCGCTGTATCTGCGGGAGAACCGCTCAATCAGGAAGTGATTGAGATATTCCAGCGGCATTTCGATCTCACGATTCGGGATGGATACGGGCAGACGGAAAGCACGCTGTTAATCGGCAGCCTGAAGGATGCGCCTGTGCGTATCGGTTCGATGGGCCAGTCGATTACACCGGGCCTGATCGAGATTATTGGCGAGGATGGTCAGCCGCTGCCTGCGGGTGAGGTTGGAGATATTGCAGTGCATATGGACATGCCAGCCCTGTTCCGTGCGTATTATCAGGATGAAGGACGCAAGGAAGCGAATCAGCGCGGTGAATATTTTGTCACAGGTGACCGGGCGAGCAAAGACGAGGAAGGGTACTTCTGGTTTGAGGGCCGAAGTGATGATATTATCATCAGCTCGGGGTACACCATTGGTCCGTTCGAGGTAGAGGAAGCACTGATGAAACATGCCAGCGTGAAGGAATGTGCCGTGGTGGCAAGCCCGGATGAGATTCGCGGCAATGTTGTCAAAGCTTTCGTTGTGCTGAGAGACGCGTCCCAGGCTTCGCCAGAGCTCGCACATGAGCTGCAAAGACATGTGAAGGAATGGACTGCACCCTATAAATATCCGCGTAAAATTGAATTTGTGTCGGATCTGCCCAAGACCAATTCAGGCAAAATCCGCCGTATAGAACTTCGTGAGCAGGAAAAACGCAACGCATAGCATATAGAAACTAATTCAAGCAGGAGTGAATAACATATGAGTTCATTTGAGCAGTCTTTTGCAAAATCATTGGAGCAATACGCTGAACTGGTGGTCAGAGTAGGTGTGAACATTCAGAAGGGACAAGACCTTCTGGTGACAGCTCCTGTAGAAACACTGGAATTTACCCGTTTGATTGTTGAAAAGGCGTACGCTGCGGGAGCGAATTATGTACAGGTCGATCTGGAAGACGACACAATTACACGCAGCCGATTTGAACACGGATCAGACGACAGCTTTGACTATTATCCAGCCTGGAAAGGCGACATGATGGAACGGTTCGCCGAAGCTGGAGGTGCGACACTGACCATTAAAGTACCAGACCCGGACCTGTACAATGGCATTGAGGCAACCAAAGTATCCCGAGCAACCAAAGCAGCAGCAGAAGCGCGCAAAGGATATGCCAAATACACACGCAACCATGAGATCAGCTGGTGTCTGATCAAGGCGCCAACGAAGGCATGGGCGAACAAAGTATTTGCCGATATTCCTGAAGAGGATCGCATTCGTGTGATGTGGGATACCATTTTCAAGATGAATCGTGTGGATGGCGGGGATGCTGTACAGAACTGGAGAGAGCATCTGGAAACGCTGAACAAGATGAGTGAATTGCTGAATCAGAAAAATTACAAGAGCCTGCACTATCGCGCGCCAGGAACCGATCTGAAAATTGAACTGGTGGACAACCATATCTGGGGCGGCGGCGGAAGTGAAAACAAACAAGGCATATATACGGTAGCAAACATGCCGACCGAAGAGGTCTTTACGATGCCCAAGCGCAGCGGTGTGAACGGTTATGTGAGCAGCACGATGCCACTGAACCTGAACGGGCAGCTGGTCGATCAGATGCGTATTACGTTTAAGGATGGTCAGGTTGTCGCATACACAGCGGCTTCAGGTGAAGAGCATTTGAAAAACCTGTTTGCGACAGACGAAGGCGCACGTTATTTGGGCGAGGTGGCACTGGTACCGCATGACTCCCCGATCTCCAATCTGAACCGTATTTTCTACAATACCGGCATTGACGAAAATGCATCCTGCCATCTGGCGGTTGGAAGTGCCTATCCGTTTAATATGAAGGATGGTACAACGATGTCCAATGAGGAACTGCTGAAGCATGAGTGCAACGTCAGTCTCACACATGTCGATTTCATGATTGGTTCGGCGGAGCTGGATATCGACGGAGAGCTGCAGGACGGCACGATTGAACCGGTATTCCGCAAAGGGAACTGGGCATTTTAAATAGTATAAGAGGGTTCAAAACAGCCATGTGATTTCCCCAAAAAAGTGACTTCATTCTGAAGTCACTTTTTTGTTGGAGAATTCAAGAAACAAATTACAAAACGAGTATACGATACAATTCAGGATCTCTGTATATAGGTAGTCAACTAATTGTTACAGGAATGCATATTTGGCATAAATGCTGATCCAGCAGTTCAGGACGGTAACGTTCCAGAACGGGCTTGTGATCCAGACGATAGCCGCTTGCCTGCAAATAAGGAGTGACTTCACTCCATGCGTGTTGGATATCCTCGGCCGTATGTTTAACCGTAACGACCAAGTACGTTCCTCCAGAGAACACCCCCGTCTTTATATGTTCTTTTTGCTCGTCAAAGATATAATCATCCGGAATTACGATACACGCATCGTATCTGCAATGCTCCGGTGCGGTAGTTGCCGGATCATCTTGAGCGATGCCCAATAATATGGCGGTATGGGTAAGAAGCTCTCTTTGAATTGCCCAGCTTTTCAGCAATTCCATAGTTTCTATGTTTACAGGGCCATAAGGACCGATGTGTCGCATATAGGCGATCCGGAACGGAGCGAACTGTTCAATGTATCTGTCCTGCTTATTCATGAATATCAACCTCTTTTCTAGTTTTTGGTTTACTTGAAGTATACTAACATCATATAAAATAATTTGCATAATCATATTTTCGAAAATGAAACAGAATGATGCGAGTCCATTCTCGTACGGTCCCGGTAGCAGTTAAAGGGTGGAGACAATACCGCATAGATTGAAGAGTTGCTGGGAACAATTCAAATAATGGAAAGGCTATGCTGCGAGTGGTATGGCGTGTCCGCCAAAATGCGAATGGTGAGGTTCATTTTCATGAAAAAAAAAGCTGAGCAAGTGCAAGAAGAGCATTTTAGACGCTCTGAATATCTTCTTAACCAACTGCCTGACATCCCTTTATCTTCTCAGTTACGTGTAAATGAACAGATGCTGAGAGAACGTTTCGAAAGCTGCTCCGATGTGGTTATCAACAAAGTGACCCTCGCAAAAGGGGAGTACGTATTAATTGTATTTATGGAGGGACTTGTTGACACCCATGTCATTAACAGCGCTGTTCTCAAGCCCTTACTTGAAGCTCACATTTATAGTGAAGCAGAAGGGGAACACGAGAATGATCTGGCCCAGAGAGGTCAACTGGCCTTAGCCAGCACACAGATCGTCACGAAGCTATCCGAGGTGATACAAGGTGTTCTTAACTCTTCGGTTGCGGTGCTTACAGATGGACATGAAAGTGCAATGCTTGCCAGTGTGGATGGTGCGAAAACACGTGGAGTTGAAGAACCTGCATCTGAAGCGGTGATCAGGGGGCCACGGGAAGGTTTCAATGAATCTCTTCGCGTAAATACAAGCATGATTCGAAGAAAAATAAAATCAAATGCATTGAAAACAGAGTCGATGACTATTGGAGATGTGACCCATACCGAGGTCGTTATTTGTTATATTCAGGGGATTGCTAAGGAATCTATTGTTAATGAGGTCCGAAAACGCTTGAAAAATATCAGAACCGACAGTATTCTCGAATCGGGCTACATCGAGGAATTTATAGATGATGCTCCGTATTCTCTGTTTCCAACCATCCAGAATACAGAGCGTCCGGATACGGTGGCAGCAAGCTTGCTGGAAGGAAAAGTAGCCATCATTACGGATGGAACGCCGTTTGTATTGATTGTACCTTTTACATTCTGGACCGGGATTCAGTCTGCCGAAGATTATTATAATCCGAGTCTGTATTCTTCCGCCGTTCGTTTCATTCGGATTATTTTCATTTTTATCTCGCTGTTCCTGCCCTCCTTGTTTGTTGGCATCATCAATTTTCATTCGCAGATGATCCCGACCAGTCTGGTTCTTAATTTTGCTGCTGCCCGGGAAAACAGCCCGTTTCCAACCGTGATTGAGACGATGCTGATGGAGGTATTATTCGAGGGGTTACGGGAAGCGGGCATCCGGCTTCCCAAACAGATTGGATCGGCTGTCAGCATTGTTGGTGCATTGGTTATCGGACAGGCTGCAGTTCAGGCAGGTATCGTTTCTGCTCCGATTGTGATCGTTGTCGCAGGTACGGGTATTGCTTCATTTACCATTGCACGGTTGAATTTGAGTCATCCCCTGCGTATGTTACGGTTCGTATTGCTTATTTTTGCCGGCACGCTGGGCTTGTATGGCATTGCTCTTGTCACTATGGCAATATTGCTCCATATCACGGCCTTGCGTTCATTTGGCGTGCCTTATTTCAGCCCGCTTGCTCCACTTATTATTCCAGAGCTGAAAGATGCGATTTGGCGTTCTCCGGAATGGAAGATGTATCGGCGTCCGTTAAATACGTCCTCTGGACATATTCGCAGACCTAAAGGACAAAAGCCAGGTCCCGCAGAAGAAGGGAATGAGCCCGTGTGAGCATTGCAAAAAAAGCAGCACTTATGACCTGGTGTACTTCTCTTGTACTCCTGTCCGGATGCTGGGATAATCAAGAGTTAAATGATCAGGCGATACAGCTGTCTGTTGGCGTAGATTGGACAGACCATAATACGTATTTGCTCAGCAACCAGTTTGCGCTGAATGAAAAATCAGGTGATGGACAGTCACAGCCCCAGGAAAGGTTTTATACTGAAAAAGCAGAAGGGAAAACACCAATGCAGGCATTGTCTGTAATGCAATCCAAAGTCACTCGCTCCATCAACAGAGGCCAGCGGCGAAGTCTGATCATTGGAGAGAAGATGGCAGCAAAGGGGTTCCGACAGATTATCGACTTCTTGTTGAGAAATCCGGGATCCCCTTTGCGGATGGACCTGATTATTGTGAAAAACGGCAAAGCATCGGATATGCTGGAAAGCAAGACACCATTTGGAGCGCAGTCGCTACGCGAATATTACAAGCTGCATCAAACCAATTACGGACCGGTGGATACAACCTTCATGAGTCTGGTCCGAAATATGAATGAAGGAAGAAATGTGGCTTTCTTCATGCCGGCAGTTGAGAAAATAAATAACGCTTCCCCAAAAGAAGAGGGCAAATACGCAACTTTCCTTTTTATAGGAGCTGCTGTCCTTGATAACAATACAAAGTTGATCGGGTACCTGAACATTGAAGAAACGAATAACAATTTATGGATCATTAACTGGAATCACCGACATATAATAACGGTCGAGGCTCCGGATGGAACAGGTACGGTCAGTGCAGAACTTAATGGCATGAAGAGTGCTTGGAAGTTAAATAATACAAAGGGTGGGAGCCCAAACATGCTGCTGAGTCTGAGTGCAAAGTGTGATATTGTTGAGAATACATCCACTATGGATTTGCTTAATGTCAACGTGCTGAATCTGATCCAGACAGAAATGCAAAAAGAGGCAGAACGGCAAATGAAACATCTGATATTTAAATATCAGGAGGAACTCAAAGGAGAAGCATTGGGCCTTGGAGATTATCTTTATCGCAATCATCCCGAGCTCTGGAGAACGCTTATGAATCGTTGGCAAAAGGTTTTTCAGGAGATGGATATTTCCGTAAAAGTCAAGCTGAGAGTAACCCGTTTCGGACTGACAGGCTCTGGAGGATATCTCAAACCAAAGGATATCGATGCTCGACATTAATCACCCTAATGTTGTTTTTTCTGGCGACGCTGTATCCATAAACGTACAGAGGACACGATGAACAATATAACGGGAAAGATAATAAACAGCGGTATCCAGACATAAGGTGTGATCTGTTTGATGGCAAGCACATATATATGTTCTGCAATGTTTTGGGACAAGACCATGCCGACAGTCAGAACGCATAAAGCTGAAATCCAAACGATATGTCGCTTTCGCTTTCCTAGATATGGAATAAGAATCTGAAGTGCTGCCAAACCGGTATACATCTTCAGAAAAAGTTTGAAAAAAGCAGTGATGAAGAAATACATTACGGCAAACGGGTTCAGGTTGGTGATAAATCCATTGATGTTAACCATTCCGGTTAATGTGTAGAACGGATATATACTCCGTTCAAATAAAACACCTCCAAAGATCATTATGGAAAGCATATCAAACGTAAGAAAGCTTAACGAAGCAAGTAGTGTGGCAATCAGCGTAGGCTTCCAGATTTTTTCCGACTGAGCTGCTTGTGTCCAGATCATAGCCATCGCGATGGTTTCCCCATAAGTTTGGGAGATGCCCTCGGGAAACACTGCTTTCAGAACGGGGTGCCATCCATCCCACAGGATGGGCTTCAGCAGAGAGAGGACGACAATCTTGGACATTAAGAGAAAAATAATCTCAATGATGAATAGAATCAGAATGAACGGAACCATGATCTCTGCAACTCTTGTAACATTATGAAGGCCTAGGTAGAGTGCATACAGGATAATCAGCATGAATAATATCATAATGACGATAGGCGGTGTTTGCGGGAGTATTGTTGTTGGAATTAAGTCCCGAAGATCCGTGACAATTCGTGCTGCATCAAATAAAAAAATTAGCGGATAAAGAAAAGCGATAGGCAGGCCAATCCATTTGCCAAGTTGTTGAGGGTACCATTCAACCAGGGTCAAACCGGGGTTCATTTTCATAATACCCATATACATGAAGATCAAAGCCACACCGAAAAAGGTGGAGATTAAAGTGACAATCCATGCGTCCCGTCCTGTGGCTGCGGCAAAACCAAAAATAACGGTGGTGCCCAGTTGAAATAAGAAGGTAAGGCAAAATAATTGGTATTTGGTTAATTTGTTCATTTATGAGGTCTCCTGTCTCCGCTTGATTACAACATAATTGATAACATTATCGACAAGTGAGCGGGAGGGTAAACAGGGCAAGTGTTATGTATTTGTATGTGAGGTCAAAGGATGAGGATCAGCTTGTCTATGAGCAGCCTGAGATCATACATAGCCTGTACACATTGTAAAACAACGCTAAAAAAGCCACGCGATCGTGGCTTTTTTAGTTCTTAATTGTTTAAAATACAGATGATTCCCAGTATAAGGAAGGTAGATCGCTGGATGAGATGGATAGCACAGATCAGAGCAGATGTATGCAGGAGTGCAGTTTAATTTATTCAACGTTCATTTTGTTAAAGCTGACATATTCTTGAATCGGCTTGCGGTATCCGCGCGGGCGCTGCTTGGCTTCCGACTTTTTGCCAATGGTAATCAGCATCGCCGGTACGTAATGGTCAGGGATGTTCAGGCTCCGCTGCAGCTCTTCGGCGTCAAAACCAATCATTGGACAGGTATCCCAGCCGCGGTCCTGTGCAATCAGCATGAATTGCATAGCCGACAGGCTGGCGTTGCGGATTGCATCCTCACGTTGAAAAAATCGGCCGCGCGTTTCATAGAATTCCGTCACACTTTGCGATTCCTGTTCATACTGGAATGGTGTCAGTGCACCCAGATTGAGAAGTCCCTCGTTGATGGTCCGAATATGATGATGTGCGTTAACATCACCAAGCACCACGATCACTGCGGACGCCGTTTTCACTTTATATTGCTGGGAAGCCTCATATACTTTGTCCTTCTGATCTGCATCGCTCAAGACAAGGTAGTGTGTATGCTGCAGATTAAATGCAGACGGTGCAAATTTATTCAAAGCAAACATGTCTTCCAGTTCCGATTCTGAAATTTCAATGCCTTCTTCAAAAATAACAGCCGATCTACGATTTTTGATTAACTGATCCAGTTCCCTCATGGTTGGTTACCTCACTTATGTATAGTTTGCTTGTCACTAAAGTGAATATAGCATACTTAATTACTTTATGTAAGTATTATTTTTGAATAAGACAAGATGTGCTCGCCATACGCTAGAAATAGAAAACAGCGGAGGTGAGTCATGGAATCATTGGTCCGCAGATTGAAGTCAGCATGGAATCATCAAGAATTCCGCGTATATGTGATCGAATCCTCTGCCGTTAAACGGTTTCTGGTAGTGGAATTCATACTGGGTTATCTTGTGTACAAAATGGCCCTTTATGTGTGCCATAACGATTTGCTCGCAGGGGCAACTACGTGGGCGGGAACCGAAGGTGTTAAACGGCTTCCGCTGTTATTCCGGCGTATCGCTGGAGTTTAGATCTGAGTTTGGGAAAGGGGGATAGTAATTCCCCCTCTTCCTGATTTCTTTTCACATTTCTATAGTGCCTGGCAGCCAGCTGACATAAAATCAATCACATCAATGCCTGTAAAGAGCAGCGATCATTTCTTATTTTCCCCGTTCCAGATACTGCTCCAGCGTTAACTTTTGGCTGGTAATCTCCCCTGCAATGTATACCCCTACATAACGGACATGCCACGGTTCATAAGAGTATCCGGTTAATTTCTCCTGATCCTTGCCGTAACGGATAATAAAACCGTACTTGTGAGCATTGGCTTTCAGCCATTTGCCTTCTTTGGTATTGCCGAAGCTCTGCTGCAGGTCATACCCTGCTGACGCGCTGGAAATATCCATCGCAAGCCCGGTTTGATGCTCACTCTGCCCGGGGCGCGCGCTGGTTTTATTCGCTACTGCTTCACCTTTAATGCTGGCATTGCGGTCAAAAATTGATTTTTGGGTAGCGTATGAACGATAACCGGATACGGCTTTGATATCAATGCCATCTTTTTTTGCCGCGGCAAACAGCTTCTCTATAGCGGATGCAGCAACTTTACGCATTTGTTTTTTCGGGCTGGAGCCGGAGAAGCTGAATGGAATGTTCGGTACAACCAGATCCTTAGGTTCGTAGGTGGATGACAGATTTCTTTTTTTATTCACAAGCACAACCGTGCTGGAGAGATTCGTTACGGTAGCAACACCTTTGCTGTTCGTGGTGACGGTGCGGCTTGGTGCATTGTCATGCAGAAATTGTGAGAAGCTTGAGCTTGCGGCTGAAGCAACCGGATTAAGCGAAGGGTACATTGGAAGTGCCGTAAAGGCTGTGCCTGCAAGCACAGAGCCGAGCAGCATCGTGGATATGATGGATTTACGAGTAAATGATGACATGTTGGATGTTCCTCCTTGGAATATATCAATCTATAAACCAAGTATACTGGAGGAATATATCCATAGGTTCTCCAAATGTTTCCGACTTGTAAACAAATGCAGCGGAGTGAGATTGCAAAAAAAGTCTAGCTATGATGAACATAAACCAAGGATAGCCCTCCATATTGCTGCACTCGTAGGTTAAAATGGAAAGTGACAAAACCACCATTTCAGAGCTACA